>JBAYRB010000082.1:0-8513 GCA_041676905.1 Spirosomataceae bacterium | reverse complement strand
TACTATATGAAGCGATAAGTTGGCATTAGAAGTGTTGACTCTCCGTTAAAATATTACCTTAAAGAGCCACGGGATAAACATGGATAATGCAAATCTCGTGGCTTTGTATATTTCAAATAACGGTAGCTTAAGCAGTAGCTTCCGCGCGATGAATGACGATTTTTTGAATCTTATCACCTTGTCGGATGGCATCTATTACATCCAGTCCGTCAACTACTTTTCCAAAACAGGTATGGTTCCGGTCTAGGTGTGCTGTATTGCGACGGTTATGGCATATAAAGAATTGAGAGCCACCTGTGTTACGACCTGCATGTGCCATGGAGAGTACCCCGCGATCGTGAAATTGATTTCCTCCTGACAGTTCGCAGGGAATTTGGTAACCCGGTCCGCCTCGTCCGGTGCCTTCCGGACAACCCCCTTGGATCACGAAGTCAGGAATGACGCGGTGAAAAGTGAGGCCATCATAAAAACCTTTTTCCGCAAGGTCGGTGAAATTCTTTACCGTATTCGGTGCATCTTCTTCGTAGAATTCGATCCACATGGTGCCTTTGTCAGTCACCATTTCAGCTTTTAATGACATGTGAAAATTAATTTAATGGTAAAAATGTAGGAAATGGAGATTTCCTGTGGTCAGGTAAAATTAGACAATTGCCTTCGACTTGAGAAAACTATGGGGTTATCTTGTGGAAAGTTGATAATCTTCTCGGTATTTTCCAGGAGTTTTGCCTGTAATTTTCTTGAAGTTCCGGTTAAAGTTTGAAAGTGTGTCGAAACCTGTTTCGTAGGCAATTTGGGCGATTGTGTAGTTTTCATTTAACAGCAAACGACAGGCTTCTCCAATACGTATTTCGTTGACCAACGTGGTCAGTGTCTTGTTCGTACGTGCTTTGAAATAACGGCAAAAGGCAGCTTCACTCATCCCAGCATGGGCTGCTACGTCGCTGAGTCGAATCTCTTCCCGAAAATGTTGTAAAAGGTAGTTGTGTACCCGTTGCATCCGCTCCGTCTCCGACTTTTTGTAGGTGTTGCGGTACCCTAGGCTTGTGATGGGCTGTTTGAACGGGGTATGCGCAATTTCGTTCAACAAAATCAACAGTTGAATCACCTTTTCGAATCCCGTCATGGTGGGAAATTTTAATAATTTATCCACAATACGTTGGCGAAAAGGATCCGACAGGGAGTATCCATGCTTGGACTCCCTAAGGAAATGCCGGATAGCATGCATCTCCGACCGGTCAAATAATTCTTTACCCAGAAAGTCTTCCTGGAAGTAAATGACAATGCCGCGGGTCATTAGGGTGGAATCCGCTTGGAAATACATGGGATCACAGCGCCAAAGATGAGGAATATTCGGGGCTAAAAAGACAGTATCTCCAGGTGTAAACGGCTGTATGGAATCCCCAATCAAACGAGTACCCGTACCTTCAATAACGGTAAAAAGTTGGTAATGAGGATGAAAGTGCCAGTTTGGGTCAAAGTAAGGATCCCGTAGATCCATGACAATGACGGCTTCCGATAAACTTTCAACACTCTTTAACAAGGGAGCTTTAATCGCCATAGCCTCATTTTGTTCTGGTATTCAATTTACGAAAAATAGTATGGAACTAAAAAACAAGGTTAAAATTTAGTCAGTGTGCGAGTTGTGCTGTCATTATGGCAGTTGTTTTGGTTTCTTTGAGCGTGCTTATGTCTATTTTGGCAGGAAAATATGCTGGTATGTATTTTTGGGTTAGAGTAATAGAATTTATAAATGAGTAAGAAGATGAAAAGAACAGACCAAGGAAAAGTAGCGCCGGAAATATGGATGGGGATTGATCTGTCGAATTCACTCAACGGCGGTAGTAGCCATATCGAAACACATATTCAACCCTCCGACGTAGGGTACGAAGGTTTTATCCGGGTTCCCGGAGTCGATATAGATGAAATTTCAGTGGAGGTGATCCAAAATAGAGTTATTGTATATCACCTGTTCCCCGTTTTTGACCAGCAATCGGAGGGGGCAAAATTATATACACGTGTACTCGCCAATTTCAAGATTCCTGCTGATGGGGATTATGAAGGAGTATCGGCAACCTATTTAGAGGAAAAGAAATGTTTGAAAGTCCTGATTCCTTATAATCAGAAACAAAAGGGTTATCGAAATACGATTTACATCGAACGTTAACAGCCCTGTATATAAATCCTGAAAAAAAAGGTCGGAATTACCCATTTCCGTAGACCTGGTATAATTCCGACCTTAAAAAAGAAGTAGTATTAACCGAGTCGGTTGATACAATTTAAGTCTTCAAATGCTTGCTTAAGCCTTGCGACCTGGCTCTCTTGTCCTTTACGTAACCAAACCCGTGGGTCGTAATACTTTTTGTTCGGCACATCATCTCCTTCTGGATTGCCGAGCTGACCTTGTAGGTACGCTTCGTTTTGCTTGTAGTAATTCTTTACGCCCTCCCAGGTAGCCCATTGAATATCGGTATCAATATTCATTTTGACCGCACCGTATTCTATTGCCTCTCTTATTTCCTGTCTAGACGAGCCCGATCCTCCATGGAATACAAAGTTGACCGGCAGCGCACCGGTATTAAACTTCTGCTGTATATAATCTTGAGAGTTTTTCAAGATGATCGGTGACAGTTTGACGTTACCGGGTTTATAGACCCCATGTACGTTTCCAAATGCGGCCGCGATGGTGAAGTTGGGCGATATTTTACTTAATACTTCGTAGGCATACGCCACCTCCGAAGGTTGGGTGTAAAGTTTTGAGCTATCGATATCGGTATTATCGACTCCGTCTTCTTCCCCACCTGTAACCCCAAGTTCGATCTCGATGGTCATGCCCATTTTGTTCATTCTTTCGAAATAGCGAGCACAGGTTTCAATATTTTCTTCAAGGGGCTCTTCCGATAGGTCTAACATATGGGAGCTGAAAAGGGGTGTTCCCTCCTTTTCAAAATGGCGTTCGCCGGCTTCCAAAAGACCGTCGATCCAGGGTAATAGTTTACGTGCGCAGTGGTCGGTGTGCAAGATTACCGGTACGCCATAGTGTTTGGCCATATGATGCACATGGAGTGCCCCGGAGATTGCCCCCGCTATCGCCGCTGTTTGATTGGTATTGGAAAGGCCTTTCCCTGCGTAAAAGGCAGCACCCCCATTTGAAAATTGGATAATAACCGGGCTGTTGACTGCAGAAGCTGCTTCCAAGACGCCATTAACCGAGTCACTGCCTACCACATTTACAGCGGGTAATGCATAGTTGTTTTCGTTGGCGTGTCGTAGAATTTCAGTTACTGCCGATCCGGTAACAACCCCGGGTTGAAAGCGTTTTGTGCTGTCGCTCATATGAATTTAATTTTGTTGAGATGTGGTAAAATATTTACCGTTTATTATGGATGCTATATAGTTTGGAGGTTGCAAGTTAGTTAATTTGTAAGTTATTCCGGCTGAGGTCCGTAAATTTGACCGTTATTGTCAAAATTGTACTTTTAATTATTATGCAAATTAAGGGGAGAAAGGCTATTCTGTTGTTTTTGGCACTTGGCTTTTTGATCATCTGGGTGTTGGAATATCGACGAACGACGATGGCCGAGAGTTACTGGATATTGTTGATCACCTTACTTTTTGTGTTCTGGTATCAATTTTTGAATATTTCCGCAAAGAAAAAGGATGCTACTTCCCTACCCACTCAAGAAAAGAAGGAGGTAAAGCAAAAGAAGAGCGAAAAAAAACGACGAAAATAAATGGCTATATATGGGATTCTGGCTCTAATTTTCTTTATCGCTGCCGGATTTTATGGAGCGGTAAGAGCACATTCTTTGGATTTTTCCTTCGATTGGGTGAACTACAGAGCGGAAGAAGAGATTCGAAAAGTATTTATCTTAGAATGGCGTAGGAAAGTGCGGATGATGCGTTTCCTGACCGTGGCACTTGGGATATTCTGTCTGGCCTTGTTTCGATTTGAGCAATGGGCGAATTGGATAGGCGATTCGGTTTATACAGGCATGGGGTTAATTTTTATCATGGCCTCCGTACTTTGGCTCCTATGTTTAACATTTTGGTTAAAAATAGGGGAGGTTTACCCAACGGTGGTTCAACTAACGAGCTTTCCTGTACGCTTCGGAGAGTGGGCGATTACCCCCATCCATTGGCTGGTAGAACCGTTTCTTTCAAAAGAACCTATCGAGCTAAAAGGAACTACATCCAAAGAAGAAGATGAAGACGAAGATGACGATTCCGAGGATGAGGTTGACGAACAAATGATCCGAAATGCACTGGAATTTAAGGACGTTCGACTCAGAGACTGTATGATTCCACGGACGGAGATTTCGGGTGTGGACGTGGATGTGCCCATCCAACAACTTCAAAAAGCATTCGTAGAAAGTGGGCACTCCAAAATCGTTATCTATCAGGGGTCGGTCGACAAAATCATCGGCTACTGTCACATGTTGTCCATGTTCAAAAAACCCAAGGAAATCATATCCATCGTATCCCCGATTTTAACCGTGCCTGAAGCCATGCCAGCCAGCGATTTGTTACTACGCTTCCTGGAAGAACGAAAAAACTTGGCTGTGGTGGTCGATGAATTCGGCGGAACCGCAGGACTTGTCAGTATCGAAGATATTATCGAACAGATCTTCGGAGAAATTCAAGACGAATATGATTTTACGGAAGACTGGGTAGAGCGGGAGGTCGGAGAAAATCAAATCCTATTGAGTGCCCGTCATGAAATTGACTATTTGAACGAAAAATATAATTGGAAACTCCCCGAAGGGGACTATGACACATTGGGCGGCTTGATCATCGATTTGTATGAGGACATTCCCGAAGTTGGAGAAGTCATACAGCTGCCTCCCTACACCTTCCAGATCGAAGCTGCTCAAGATAATCGTATTGAAACCATATTGGTAACGGTAAACCCTCAATAAGGAAATAAAAATGAGCAAATAATCACCGAGTAAAAGGGGATTTATGCCGGGTTTCGAGAATATTGGGGAATATTATTCTACATCGGTATAAATTGCCTTTTAGTTTCCTTTAACTTTGTGGATTGGAAATCCGTGTTTCGGAATTTATTAAATAAACGACTTGTTAATCCGGTGTGAGGTGCAGCGCAGAACGGGCAGCCCAATCCGGTTAATGATAGATAACAATTACGTAGATAGGATGTTAAAATTTATTGCAAAACTTTTTGGTACCAAGGCAGAAAGAGATTTAAAGGAGTTGAAGCCTTATGTAGGGCTCGTAAATGCCGAGTACGAAAAGTTAAGGGACCTTTCCAACGATGAGTTGCGAGCTCGGTCACAAGGTTTGAAAGATTTAATAGCTGAACGACTTCGAAGCGTAGATGACGAAATAGAAGCCTTACGTCAGGAAGCTATGCAAGAGCCTGATGTAGATAAAAAGGAGGGTATATTTAAGAAAATTGATGACCTCGAACTAGAGCGTAACAAACAATTGGAGGTCATTCTCCTGGAAATACTGCCCCAGGCTTTTGCCATCGTAAAGGAAACCGCCCGCAGGTTTAAGGAAAATGAACAATTGGAAGTCACCGCTTCTTATCTGGACCGGGAACTGGCTACTCGCAAGGGTCATATTAAAATAGAAGGGGATAAGGCCTTTTGGAAAACTACCTGGGAGGTAATGGGGAATCCTATCAAATGGGAAATGGTACACTATGATGTACAGCTCATCGGTGGGGTCGTCTTGCATCAAGGGAAAATTGCGGAAATGGCCACAGGGGAAGGAAAGACCTTGGTGGCAACCCTACCAGCTTTTCTCAATGCGCTGGCCGGACGTGGGGTGCACATCGTAACAGTCAACGACTATCTGGCTAAGCGGGACTCCGAGTGGAATGGACCCTTGTTCGAATTTCATGGGTTGACCGTTGACTGTATCGACCGGCATCAGCCCAACACACAGGCTCGTAGAAATGCCTATAAAGCCGATATTACCTACGGAACCAATAATGAATTTGGCTTTGACTACCTCCGCGACAATATGGCTCGAGGGGTAGAGGAGCTCGTGCAGCGAAAACATCATTTCGCCATGGTCGATGAGGTGGACTCCGTCTTAATTGACGACGCACGTACACCCCTAATTATTAGTGGACCGGTACCCAGAGGAGATCAGCAGGAATTTATCGAACTGAAACCTCGGATCGCCCGTATCGTCGAAGCCCAGAAACGCCTCGTTATGGACCTGCTCAATGAAGCAAAAAAGAAAATTGCTGCAGGTGATAAAGTTGAAGGAGGGCTAGCCTTATTCCGGGTATTCCGTGGAATGCCGAAATACAAACCGCTGATTAAATACCTGAGTGAGCCGGGTATTAAAACCATTATGCAGGAAACGGAGAAAATTTATTTGGCTGAGAATCAAAAGTTGATGCCTCAAGCGGATGAGCCTCTTTTCTTCACGATTGACGAACGGCACAACAGTATTGAACTTACTGAAAAAGGAATTGATTTTCTCACTGGAGAATCGGAAGCTCCTGATTTCTTCATCCTGCCCGACCTATCGGTCGCACTCAACGCGATCGAGAAAGACACTTCGCTTTCAGATCAGGAGAGGGTGGTCAAAAAAGAAGAACTAATCCGGGATTATTCGGTTAAAACGGCCCGTATTCACACGGTCAACCAGCTTTTAAAAGCGTATACGCTGTTTGAGAAGGACGTAGAATACGTAATCATTGATGGAAAAGTAAAAATTGTCGACGAGCAAACCGGCCGTATTATGGAAGGTCGGCGTTATTCCGATGGGTTGCACCAGGCCATAGAAGCCAAGGAAAACGTCAAAGTCGAAGACGCAACTCAGACCTATGCCACGATTACCCTTCAGAATTATTTCCGTATGTACCACAAACTCGCGGGGATGACGGGTACGGCCGAAACGGAAGCAGGCGAGTTCTGGCAAATTTACAAACTAGACGTGGTGACTATCCCGACGAACTTACCAATCGTTCGGGTCGATGCAGAAGATAAGGTATATCGGTCGGTACGCGAAAAATACAATGCGGTAACGGATGAGATTGTGGATTTGGTCGGTAAAGGTAGACCGGTATTGGTGGGTACTACTTCGGTAGAAAACTCTGAAATTATCAGTCGTATGTTAACCATACGGAAAATACCCCATCAGGTATTGAACGCCAAACAACACCAGCGAGAAGCTGAAATCGTAGCCGAAGCGGGTAAGCCGGGAACCGTGACCATCGCTACAAACATGGCCGGTAGGGGTACGGATATCAAGCTTACACCGGAATCACGTGCAGCCGGTGGTTTGGCCATCATCGGTACAGAACGCCATGAAAGCCGACGGGTTGACCGTCAATTAAGAGGACGGGCGGGGCGTCAAGGGGATCCAGGTTCTTCCCAATTCTTTGTTTCACTCGAAGATAACTTGATGCGTCTATTCGGTTCAGACCGCATGGCGAAGGTAATGGACCGTATGGGGCTGGAAGAAGGAGAGGTGATCCAGCATAGCATGATTACCAAGTCGATTGAAAGAGCACAGAAAAAAGTAGAAGAAAACAACTTCGGTATACGGAAGCGATTGCTTGAGTATGACGACGTGATGAATTATCAACGCGATGCCATTTACCGAAGAAGACGCAATGCCTTGTTTGGAGAACGTCTGGCGGTGGACATTGCGAATACACTTTTTGATGTTTGTGATGATATAGTAGCCAATACCAGTGAGGGCGAATTTGCCGAATTTGAATTAGCCGTTCTCTCTACCCTCGGCATCGAAAGTCCGATTACGGCCGACGAATTCAAGGATTTGAAACATGAATTGAAGACGAAAAAGCTCTATGAAGCAGCAGAGTTGCACTATCGCCAGAAAAACGAAACTATAGCGAATACCGCATTGCCCATACTCAAGAATATTTTTGCTGAGCGTGGGGCGAGCATTACCGAGATAATGGTTCCCTTCTCGGATGGGGTGAAACAAATGGGCGTTGTAATTAACTTACAGAAATCCATTGAAACGGAAGGGAAGACCCTCATTGAGGAAATGGAGAAATCCATTGTACTGGCATTGATTGACCAGGAATGGAAGGAACATCTACGGGAAATGGATGATCTCAAGCAATCGGTTCAAAATGCGGTTTTTGAGCAAAAAGATCCGTTGTTGATTTATAAGTTTGAATCGATAGAACTATTCAAACGTTTCCTCAGTAAATTGAATCAGGAAATCATTACTTTCTTAATGAAAGCCGATATTCCTCGCGAACAAGCTGCGCCTCAGCAAATGCCTCAAGCTCCAGCGCGCAAACCGCAGGCTGAGCCTAAATTGCAGACCAATCGCGACGGAGATCCTAGCCAGCCCGTGAGTGGTCCGGAGGCTTATGCGGCACGTACCGAATCTACCACGCGACCAGCGCCGGTGAAGGCTATCAAGATTGCGGATCGGAACCAGCGAGTCAACGTACAATACCGTGACGGCCGAATTGTAAAGGACGTCAAGTATAAAAAAGTGGAAGATGACATCGAAAACGGCAATTGCGTCGTTATTCAATAACATCTGCC
>JBAYRB010000081.1:0-8548 GCA_041676905.1 Spirosomataceae bacterium | reverse complement strand
GCAAAAAGTACATATAAGACGGTACATACCAGGAGTGAGCCCAAAATACCAATCGGCATGTCTCGTTGAGGATTCCGAGCTTCTTGAGCAGCGGTCGACACTGCATCGAAACCAATAAAGGCAAAAAATACGACCCCTGCTCCTGCAGCGATTCCAGTCCAACCATAATTCAGGTAATTGCCCGTATTCTCTGGAATGTAGGGTACGTAATTGGCCGGATCGATATATTTCCAACCAAGTATAATGAAGAGTAATACGACGAAAACTTTTACGACGACCAGCACATTATTGATCAACGAACTTCCTTCCGTTCCTCGAATCAGCAGAAGCGAGAGAAGAAAGATGATGAGGATGGCCGGCAGGTTTATTAACCCACCATCAATGATTTCGCCATTGCTGAGTCTTACCGTTTCAAAAGGTGATGCGACCAGCTGGGCGGGAAGGTGTATATTGAAGTTAGATAGTAATTCGAGCAGATAACGAGACCAACTAACCGCTACGGTTGCTGCACCCAGGGCATATTCTAAAACCAGGTCCCATCCAATAATCCAGGCAACAAACTCACCCATGGTTGCATAGGAGTAGGTATATGCGCTCCCTGCTACCGGAATCATAGAGGCAAACTCCGCATAACAAAGACCTGCAAAGGCACAAGCGATACCTGCTAAAATAAAGGAAAGGGTCACGGCAGGACCGGCATGTTCGGCAGCTGCTATACCCGTAAGTGAGAATAAGCCTGCCCCAATAATGGCGCCAATTCCAAGAGCGACCAAACTAGGGGCACTGAGTGTTCTTTTTAGAGGGTTACTTTCTCCGGAGGATTCAGCCAAGAGATAGCTGATGGGTTTTTTTGCCCACAATTGATTTGCCATGCTGTCTCGTTTTAGTAATTAATTTTATCGGTGTATAAAACTAATGCAAAAATTTGTATTCGGTCAAAATCATAAAATAAAAAAGGGGAAAATTTGGCTTTTCCCCTTTTTTGCTGTGCTATTTTACCTTCATGGTACCCAGCTTTTAAGCTTTTGATTTCTTGCCTTTTGTCGCAACTTCTACCGCAGGGACAAGTTCAGGATTCTTCTTAGCTTGTCGCTGCAAAGCATCTACTACGATAGGCGCTGCAATGAAAAGGGATGAATACGTACCTACGATTACCCCCACCAACATGGCAAAGGTGAATCCGCGAAGCACTTCTCCTCCGAAGATCATGAGTACGATTAACACCATCATGGTGGTGATACCCGTGACGGCCGTACGGCTCAACGTCTTATTCAAAGCGTTGTTAATAATAACGGGTATGCTCTCTTTTCGACTCTTAGGATCGTTCAAATAAGTTCTGATCCGGTCGAAGATAACAATGGTGTCGTTCATCGAATAACCCATAATGGTCAGTACAGAACCGATAAAGGCCTGATCAATCTCCAATGAAATAAAGGGGATCCACCCATTAAATAGGGAAAAGATCACCAGCAGGAAGAATACGTCGTGTGCTAGTGAGATCAACGCTGCGTATCCAAAAGCCAGGTTTCGGAACCGAATGAAGATGTAAAGGAAATTGATCACAATGGCTAATAACACTGCCCATATTGCTGCATAAATCAAGTCATTGGCGATGGTAGGCCCAACTTTCGACGAGCTGACGATAGTACCTTTGTTACCCGGAACTTTAGCAGCCGCAGCAGCGACAAGCTCTTCAGCGTTCCGGTCTGCTTCAACGGAAGTGTCGTCAATTAAGTAATCGGTGGTAACTTTCACCTGGTCAAAGCCATCATAGGTTTTTACTTCTGGTGCTTCGCCTAATGCCTCGGTCATTACCTGTCTTACATCATCCGTGTTTACGTTTTGTTCAAAACGAATGGTATAAGTCCTTCCACCTTTAAAATCAACACCGAGGCCAAATCCTTTGAAAATGAAGGAAAAGATACCGATCACCATTACAGCGGCCGAGAAGATATAGAATTTCCGGCGTTGACTTACGAAATCGAATTTGGTGTCCTTAAACCAATTTTTGGTCAGGGCAGATGCAAAGGCTAATTTTTTACCCTTTTGAACTTGGTAATCTAATAGGAGTTTAGTTATGAAGATCGCTGTAAACAATGAAGTTACGAGACCGATGATCAAGGTCGTCGCAAAACCGAGCACCAAGCCCGTTCCAAAAATAAATAAGATAGACCCGGTTAAGAGGGTGGTGACGTTTGAGTCGATAATGGCCGACAAAGCTCCTTTAAAACCATCCTGCACTGCTTGCCCAAACGATTTACCTTCTTCCAATTCCGCTTTAATACCTTCATATATAAGTACGTTGGCGTCGACCGACATACCGATGGTCAACACAATACCTGCGATACCGGCTAAAGTCAACACGGCACCCAGCGAAGCCATAATACCCATCAAGAAGAATAGGTTGATAAACAGAGCGACATTGGCGATCCAACCGGCTTTAGCATAGTAAACAACCATAAAGGCTAATACAATGATTAAGCCTACTATTGACGAAATCAACCCTTTTTGAATCGCTTCCGAACCTAGTGTAGAACCCACTACAGCTTCTTCTACGATATGGGTAGGAGCGGGCAACTTACCGGCTTTGAGGACGTTCGCCATGTCCTTGGTCTCTTCAATCGTAAAATTCCCGGAAATACTAGAGTTTCCAGTGGGGATCTCACCGGTAACGTTGGGAGCTGTATAAACCAAATTGTCGAGAATAATCGCAATGGGACGGCCTACGTTAGCTGCGGTTAAAGAACGCCATTTCCGGGCTCCTTCACCGTTCATACGCATAGTCACTTCCGGTCTTCCGTACTGGTCAAAATCCCCAACAGCATCCACAATAACGTCGCCTTCCAAGGGGGCTACTCCACCGGGTTTCTTAATGAAATAGAGTGGGAGAATGGCTTGACCAGGAATACCGCTCATTTCCTTGCGATCCCACATAAATACCAGATCAGGAGGGAACATTGCTTTAACCTCAGGTGATCGAAGTATTTCGTTAGCGCGAGCTGTGTCTTTGATTTGCACGCCTAGCGACGAATTC
This sequence comes from Spirosomataceae bacterium, assembly GCA_041676905.1. GTDB lineage: Bacteria > Bacteroidota > Bacteroidia > Cytophagales > Spirosomataceae > Ravibacter. The sequence continues at coordinate 5,514 of JBAYRB010000081.1, read as the reverse complement.
GAAAGCGGCATAAATAAATTCGTAAGCGCTGCATTTTGGCGACTGAGCGCACTGGTATCCACCCCAGCTGAATCGGCCATAGTTTTAGCTAATTGTGAAGCTAAGTCGGATCCTGTGGCAGTGGATGTATCGGAAGAAGAAACTGTAGCTTGAGTGTCCTTGCTTTTTAAGCTTTCTTCTTCCTGTTTTCTGACCAAGTAGGCGGCTAGTTGATCCAGCCCAAACCCTACTTCATTGAGGAGGTAAACTTCAGCAAACTCTAATTTAGCAGCCCCTGACAGTAGGTTTCTTACGCGTTCAGGATTGTCGATCCCTGGCAATTCCACCAAAATACGGTTCGAACCGGGTAGGCGTTGAATATTAGGGTTGGTTACCCCGAATTTGTCGATACGGGCTTGAATAATTTTATAGGCTCTATCGACAGAGGCACTTAGTTCACTTTTGAGTAAGGCGATCACTTCCGCATCGGATGATCCAATGTTGATCTGCGTGCGGTTAGACGCCGTCGAGAACAGGGAAGCTAGACGGGTATCCGGGGCAAGCTCATTGTAGGCTTTAACAAATAGGTCGACGTAGTTCGCCTGACTAGTTACCGCAGCCTGGGTAGCATTTTTGAGTGCTTGTTGAAAAGTTTGACTTTTCGCATTGCTCCCGGCCATACCTGCGATGATGTCGGCTGCTGATACTTCCATGACCACATGCATCCCCCCTTGTAAGTCCAGACCGAGGCCTAGCTCCCTTTCCATTACTTGTTGAAGGGTTTGACCGAGGTAGACCTTCTCTTTCCAGAGCGAGTCGATGTAGCGTTGTTTTTTGGAAAAATCAATCTTGCCTTCAGCGTCCGTTGCAAAAACTTCAGCTTTTTGCTTGTAACTACGGGCTACAAACGTGAAGGAGAGGTAGTAGATGCTGATGAGCGCCAGCAATACGGTGAAAAATATTACACCTGACCTATTACTCATTGGTAAATGTGTTAAAAAATGGAAAAATATTTTATTTGATAAATCAGAAATTATTCAGAATAAGTGTTCTGAATGAGCACCCCCCACTTATCAGGGGGCATTTGCAGCGATCTGTTTCCCGAAAACTTTCAGAAAATATTTAAAGAAAAACAGCGGCTCTTTAAATCGAGAGGGAAGGAGGCGAACTGATTTTTCTGAAATAAAATAGGCTACCTGGGGTACAGGTAATGCATAAGGAGAGAAATGAAAATGGTACAAACCTATTACCACAGCATCCAGACGCAGCTCGCTTACCGAGGTTTCGTCGGACGTCGCGCTGTCCTGGGTTTGCTCTACTTCAGATTGTTCTACCGAATTTGTCGGTAAAGGATAGTCCCTTGTCAATGAACCCATCGTTACAACTAGCAGCGCTACGGCTACCAGCCAGCAAGAGAAGGTCTGTATAGGCTTCTTTAGGGACATTATTTTTTATTAGTTTCTATCTGGGGTGCAAATTTTGATTTAATTATTCAAAAAACCAAAATATTACTGAACTGCTCCCTGTTTTTACCAAATCTTCACTTTTCTCCACTAATTCTAGCGAGTAAACCACCTTTTTAATAGCCTCTAAAGGGAGCATTAACTTAATCTCCGGCTTCTAGACGGCGTTGTAAAGCTTTTTCCTCGGCTCGACGTTGTCGTTCAATTTGTGCCGAGATGAAAATGCCCACCTCGTACAACAAGAAGAGCGGTAGGGCGACGATTACCTGACTGAAAATATCGGGTGAAGGGGTGATGACCGCAGCGATGATCAGAATTACAATAACAGAATGTTTACGATATTCCCTCATAAACGCCGGTGTAATCAGACCTACCTTCGACAACACGAATACGACGATGGGTAATTGGAAAGCCACCCCACAAGCCAGGGTTAGGGTAGCAATCGTAGAGATATAGGATTTGATATTAAATTCGTTGACGATGGATTCGTCAAGGGTAAAATTGGCTAAGAAGTTGACCACCAAAGGGGTCACGATATAATAGCCAAAAAAAACACCGGTGAAGAATAATACTGTTACGAAAAATACAGCTCCTCGGGCTGCTTTACGCTCTGTATACTTGAGACCGGGTTTTACGAACCGCCAAATTTCCCAAAATGCATAGGGGAAGGCAAAAAGGAGGCCCACGATACCAGCCGTCATCAAAGCCATCCGGAATTGACCGCCGACCTCAATGTTTTGCAGCTTAAAGTTGATGGCATCCACACATAAGCCATCAGCTCCTACGAAATTTCCTAATTTACAAAGCATCCGATAAGTCCAAAAATCGGTCTTACTCGGGCCTAAAATGATGGTTCCGTAAATCCATTCCCGGTAAACCCAGGCAAGAATGGCGAACACCACGATCGAACCGAGGGCACGAATTATATGCCACCTGAGTTCCTCCAGGTGTTCCAGGAAGGTCATCTCTTCACCTTCTTCAATTTCACTATCAAAATCCTGATCTGCAGCCATATGAGTTTTGCCGTGGCAGTGTAGTATCCGCCTGAAAGGTTTTTTGTATATTCCGGGGCGAAATTACTCAATTCAATTTTCTATTTAAAATAATCAACCTAAAATCAACCGAACAATGTCCAAACGAAAAATATCAGGGGTAGTATATTCAACTGATCCTGATTTCAAATATGAATATGAGGAGTCGGAAGAGCCGGAAACATTGTCGCCTGCCCAACAGGATTTACGCCTTTGGTTAGAACGAAAAGGTGGGGGTAAAGTTGCTGTGGTTGTGAAAGGATTTATCGGTAAAACACACGATTTAGAACAATTAGGCAAGCAATTGAAAGCAGCTTGCGGTAGTGGTGGAACAGTCAAAGATCATGAAATCATCATACAGGGCGACCATCGCGATAAAATACTAAACTGGCTGCAAGCCAGAGGCTATAAAGCCAAAAAAGCTGGGGGCTAGGCTAGTAAACGACCTAAGGAAATTTTATAGGATCGAAATGAACTTACCCTATAATTCGATAATCGAAGTATCAGCAGGCGCCCTCGGAGTGCTGTCGGGGTAAGGAATATTCGGTTGTACAAAAGGACTTTGACCCGCTCCAGGGCGTAAGATTTCAACATCGGTAATAAAGAATTTGGTATCACCGTTCCAAGGCAACACAAAAAACTTTTCTTCGTAGGTCAAGGATGCCCGCTGACCAGTGGCTATGGCTTCCTCCAGTTTCTGAATGGCTACCTTATTCTTGGAGCTTACTGAAAATGACCATTCGGTAGCATTCATAGTTCCCTCACCATCATACAAGCCACCGATTCGTAATTCACCTTCATAGGTTTTGAAAATATATCCTTTTTTACTGAGTTTGAGCACAAAACCCGCTCGTTTACCCTCACTGTAAAATCCGAAACTGATATAGTAAAGAATACCAAATAAAGCCGCTAGAAAGATGGTTAAGAAGATCCATTTACGCATGGTAGGTGGTCGATTAATTTGAAGCTAACTTCGGAATAAGTTAGAAGATTTACAATTTTTTACTTGGATCGAATCGCTGCTACCGGATCCATTCGGGCTGCCATCAATGCTGGGATGAATCCTGAAAGCATTCCTATAGTTGATGAAACCGCCAGTCCGAGTAAGATATTGCTAAATTTCATTACCAAAGAAAACTGTCCCATCGGAATTAACGTAATTAAAAAGACGAGTAACACGCCGACAATCCCGCCGACTAGACTTAACATAATTGCTTCAAAAAGAAATTGCAGCAGAATAAAATAATTTTTAGCACCCAGCGATTTTTGGATACCAATAAAATTGGTTCGCTCGCGAACGGATACAAACATGATATTGGCTATGCCGAACCCACCCACCAGGATGGAGAAACTTCCAATCACCCAACCGGCAATGGTCAAAACCGCGAAGACAGAATCGATGGCTTTGGCAGCGGCATCTGGGCGGTTAATGGAAAAATTATTTTCATCCCTTGGTTTGAGTGCTCGTTTCGTGCGCATTAATCCCGTGATTTCGGCTTCCAGTTCCTGTAAACCAGCGTCATCTTCTCGCCCTTTGACGACAATGTCCACATTGATTCGCCCCGAAGAGAAATATTTGGCAAAAGAAGGATAGGGGATATAGCATTTTTCATCGGCTTTACCATTAAACTCGATCATGCTATTTCCTTTCCGTTTTTGTACCCCTATGACCGTAAACTTATGGCCGTTGATCTTGATTTCCTGCCCTACCGGATCCGCTCCGTCAAATAACCAATCCGAAATGGAAGCACCAATTATTGTTACATTTTTTCCGGTTTGGTTTTCGATCGGAGTAAAATACCGTCCTGTTTCAACCTCAATCTCGGAAATCAATGTATAATCTTGAGAAATTCCCCAAACACTTCCTTTGGCACTATTTGAGCCATAGAGTAAATCGACCGACCCTTTGACGTCCAATACCGCTATGGCTTCAGCATTTTCCAGACGATCAGCTAGAAATCTATATTCATTGTAACTCGGTTCAGGCCAACGAAAATATTTCCACCAAGGATATTCACCGCCAAAACCCCAAGGCCATTTTTGTACATATACTACCCGATCCCCAATTTCTTTGAGGCTCTCTTTTATATTTTTTTCTAGGGAATCGACAACCGTGAAAACCGCTACAATGGCAAAAATCCCAACGGTGACCCCTAATAAAGAAAGGGTGGTTCGGAGGATATTCGACTTCAACGCCTGCCAGGCAAAAAGAAAGCTCTCAATTATTTGTCGAATTATTACCATAGTTCTGGTAGTTACGTAAGGCGTAAAGTCGTTTCGATACAAATTTTGCTTTTCCTACGCCAAAAAACAATTTATTTAAGGATGAATGGCCAAAGTGTCGGTTAAGTGAACTTAAATTGGGACAAGGGGAAAGACACGTGTATGGATGGGGAATTCCAATGGGTAAGTTGGTGAGTGTATTTTCTAATCCCGATGACTAGTGGTTGTATCATATCGCCAAATTTCCAATCTAACGCACAGGCGGAAAAAACTGGAAATAAACTCGGTGATAAGATCTTTCAACGCTTTGAAACTTCCATGCATTCCATTTAATTGGTCTCTTCGATTGTTATTATCTTCAATATCGACTTGACCCACATGGCCAGACTCATCTTTACAGTATCTCTCATTTTCCTTGGAACGGGTACTTTTTGGGCGCAACAACCCATTCGAGAATCGACTGGTTTCTATCAATTCTTATCGGATGATCCGAATCACAAGGCTTTTTTTAGTGATCGAAAAGGCGTTTTTGCCGAAAATGGGGTGGTTTCTTCGGCTCATCCCGAAGCCTCTCATGTGGGTTGTGAGATTTTAAAAAAAGGAGGAAATGCTATTGATGCAGCTATTGCGGTCAAATTTGCACTGGCGGTCGTTCATCCGGCTGCAGGAAATATTGGGGGTGGTGGTTTTTTAGTTTTGCGAAAGGCTGACGGCCAGGCCTTTGCGTTGGATTTTCGTGAAAAAGCCCCGCATAAAGCTCATAAAGACATGTATTTGGATCCCGAGGGAGAGGTCATTGAAGGAAAGAGTATTTGGGG
>JBAYRB010000080.1:0-8627 GCA_041676905.1 Spirosomataceae bacterium | reverse complement strand
CAGACTCCATGCACCATTACGACCGGTTCGAGCCTGTGGGTTATTTTAGCCCGGGTCGTAATTTTGTCACCCACGTGAGGTAGCTGTGATACGATCACCCGTGATATCGCCCCAATATAGCCTACTTTTGGTGTCTCTCCTCTACTTTTTCCCAGATATCCTACTCCAGCAGCAATACTTTGAGCGATATTTTCTATCATACCCGTGGGTTGAAAGAACCCGTCTTTTACCAAGAAATTATCTTCTTCAACGGTAAATTCTGTCCAATACTCATCCTCTTCGATCTTGGTTAAGCGATCCACCATGACAAATGGGGGACGATGGGGAATCAGTGCCGTAATTATCGTATCATTTTCTAACATCACTCTCAAAGAAGGGGAAGTAATTAAACCATTGTTCCGGATTTTTCTTCACTCGCGACTCTAATTCCCTAACAAACGCTTGAGCGATCTCCTCTGGAGTTGCAGGGGCATAAATGGGGAATGTGGCACTCAAGTGATAGACAAAATTGCTCTTTTTTACACCGAATACAAAGGTTATGGGGGCACGAAATTTAGAAGCTATCAAAAAGGGGCCAAGCGGGAATCGGGCCTTATGCCCCAAAAAAGGAAGAACGATATTTTTTGCACCTTCCATATACCGATCGGCGTGGATGGCTACAAATTCTTTATTCTTCAATGCTTGATTAATTTTTATTACATGCGACAAATCATCCTTGATAGCGATGATCCGAAATCGCGACCCCCCGGTTTTATCCTTCAGATATTCTTTAATTTGTTCGACTTCCGAATCCAGCATCACCACGTTGATCGTAGGCGTAATCCGACCTTTTAGAAGGTTGCCCGCGGTCTCCCAGTTACCCAAATGAGCACTGATCAATATAGCACCTTTGCCTTCATCCCTCAAATTGATAAGGAAATCTTCGTGTTCAAAAGAAAGGCTAAACTCTTCTCCCTTACCCACCTGAAACAACATACGATCGATGAGTGTTTGGGCAAACCGGTAAAAATTTAGGTACACCACTCGCGACGCACGCCTAGGGCTGAGGCCTAGCCCTTTCGTATAGAAGTCCCGGACGGATTTTCGCGATTTACGATCAAATAAGAAGTAATAAAGCGCTATAAATCGCAGTAAGAAATAAACGAATTTAACGGGAGTGTATCGAACGCAAAATAGTAAAATCTTGTAACCGAGGAGAGTTCCCTTCGTTTTCCCATCCCACTTACTCATGCTCCTATAAGGAAGGATCTGCAGCGACCGGTGCTAATCTTGAAGCGACAAATTGATAAAAGTCGTTAAAAGTGACGATAGATTTGAAGTCTTCACCGGTTACTTTGATATTGAAGTTTTCCTCAATGAGTACAACTAGATCAACATAGTCAAGACTGTCCAGGTCCAGTGTTTTTCTCAAATCACTTTCCCCTTGAATCAAATCCTTGTCCACCTCAAACTCCTCTGAGAGAAAATTTTTTGTTGTTGCTATTATTTCCTCTATGCTCATGTTCAAAATCTACAAAATTATCAGCGCTTCAAAAATACGTAAATTTGTTAATTTACTTACAACGTTTTGCTCCTTTTTGGTATACCGCTTAATAGATTCCACCTTATACCTTCAAAGTTAGAAACGCTTGTCGGCAAAAGGCAATTTTTCCCATTGTCTACTATTTAAGTTGGTCGGGATTGGTAGAGATTTACGGTAGGCAGCTTTTATGAATACTTAAGAACTGCTAAATATACTAACAACCCATCGACAATGAGAGTTCTACTATCCCTTATACTCCTGGTTATAAACGCGACCATTTCTCTTTCGCAAGACATCCCCCTATTCGACGGCAAATCCTTATCGGGATGGAAAGTCTCCGACCCGGCATATTCCTATTTATGGAAGGTCGTTGACGGAGTGATTGTCGGGGGTGATCCGGTCAAAAAAGTACCCGTCAATAGTTACTTGGTTACTGAAAAAACTTACCGCAATTTCGAATTTAGATGTCTGTTCAAACTTACAGGAGACCCTGCCATGGGTATGATAAACAGTGGAATCCAATACCGGTCTGAAATAAAAAATAATGACATGGTGGGTTACCAGGCAGATATAGGTGAAGGCTATTGGGGAGATATCTATGATGAACATAGACGGGGGAAGCTTGTTTCCGGTGACCTGTCCGTACTAAAAGAAATCCTGAACCCAACCGGATGGAATTCCTATATTGTTCGTTGCGTTGGAAATCGACATCAACTTTATATAAATGGTGTAAAAACAGCCGATTATATCGAAAAAGAAACGGCAATTCCGCAACAAGGGATTATCGGTGTCCAAATTCACAGCGGCGGTAACGCTCAAATTTTCTTGAAAAATATCTCGATCGAAGTACTTCCCGATTAAAGGGAAAACCGTCCTAAACTTTCCCATTTATTGGTCTTAAACAGCTAATTTTAAGGATTACAACTCATTATCGTTATTCATCCATTTATGTTACCGAGGCTTTCGATTCTCATTTTCCTGATTGGCATATTTCACCTTCCCGTGCATTCTAGTTCGTTAAAAGTGTCGGACACGACTGGGGTGACACGTACCTACCTATTGGAAAGCTCCATGTTGGGTTATTTTAAAAAGGACGGTACACGAAACCCTGTTTTGAAAGCAAACAAGGGCGATCGGGTTATCATCACCATCGTAAATGGTGAGTTAATGCCCCACGATATCGCCCTTGAGAAAAGGGGGATTCAAAGTGCTACCATCCTGGAAAAGGGGGATACGGCCTCCATCGAATTTATAGCTGAATATAACGACACCTATTACTGTACGATTCCTGGGCACCGGATCGCTGGCATGGTGGGGGAATTTCGAATCGTAGAAGGCGAGATCGGGCAAGCGCTGGAAATTGCAGTTGAAGTATTGCAAAAAGACGGGCGCCGGCTCAACCTAAATTTTGAAACCGGTGACCTTACTGATTGGGTGGTGGAAGAAGGGGAAGGATTTGACTCACTTTTGATCCGACAAGATCCTTCACCCTTGCACGATAAAGAAACAGTTCTCGGTATAGGCGGTAACTTTACTTTTACTACCGGAGGAACTGAACATTATAAAAAGGTAGGTGTAATCGCATCAACCCCATTTAAAGTCACACACCCCTATGCGTCATTCCGGATTTCGGGGGGAGCCTTGGACGATACCCGTGTGGAGCTGATCGATGTCAGTACCAATGAAACATTTTTTTCCATAACCGGATCAGGCCGTTTGCCGTTGCAACCCGTTATAGTTGATCTTTCTGCACGATTGGGTAAAGAAATTAAAATTAAAATTATCGACCATGAAACTGGGATCTCCTCCATCCCTTATGTGAAGGATGACCGTTCGGCGCATTTGAATTTTGATGACTTTCTGTTTCATGCAACCCGTCCCAATTTCGATAACGAATTACGAAAAGAAGATATCATCACGCTTCCTCCCCTGGATGTAATCAAATATGCAGGCTTATCGGGGATAGAAGCAGCGAAAGCAATGAAATTACCCGATGGTTTTAAAGCAACCCTCGCCGCAGCCGAACCCGATATTGTCAGACCCATCAGTTTTACGATCGATGCCCGCAATCGACTATGGGTTGCTGAAGGACATACCTATCCTATCCGTGCTGAAGAAGGCCAGGGAAGAGATCGTATATTAATATTTGAAGACACCGACGGAGATGGCACCCTCGATAGTCGGAAAATATTTATGGAGGGCTTGAATTTGGTGAGTGGCATCGAAGTGGGAATGGGTGGCTTATGGGTAGGTGCAGCACCTTATTTGCTCTATATACCAATTGATTTTGAAAAAGATCAACCGGCCGGACCCGCTCAAATTTTGCTTGATGGCTGGGGATATCAGGACACCCACGAAACACTAAACAACCTACGATGGGGACCGGATGGATGGCTATACGGTGTTCATGGGGTGTTCACTCATTCGAAAGTCGGTAAACCTGGCACACCCGATGACCAGCGTATTCCACTTAATGCAGCGGTGTGGCGTTACCACCCTACACGACATGTGTTTGAGGTATTTTCAGAAGGAACCAGTAATCCTTGGGGAATAGATTTCAATGATTACGGACATGCTTTTATTACCGCCTGCGTAATTCCCCATCTCTATCATATCATCCAAGGAGCGCGTTATCAACGTCAAGCCGGAAAACATTTTAACGAATACACCTATGACGATATAAAAACCATCGCCGACCATGTCCATTGGGTAGGAAACCGAGGTCCACATGCCGGCAATTTCCGATCCGCTTCGAAAGGCGGAGGGCATGCGCACGCGGGAGCCATGGTTTATCTTGGTGGAAGCTGGCCTGAGCAATATCGAAACCAATTGTTCATGAACAATATCAATGGCGCAAGACTAAATATAGACCACCCTGTTCCATCGGGATCCGGGTACATAGGCAAACATCAGCCCGATTTCATCGAAATGAACGATAGTTGGTCACAATGGCTCAATATGAAATACGATGCCACAGGTTCAGCCTATGCCATCGACTGGTACGACAAAAACCAATGTCACAGCAAAAATCCCGATGTACACGACAAAACCTTAGGTAGGATTTTCAAAATATCTTATAAAGACGATACCTGGAAAAAAGTCGATTTATACCATGCAACCAATAGCGAATTGGTTGCCTATCATTTGGAAAAAAATGAATGGTATGTCCGTCAAGCCAGAACCCTACTTCAGGAAAGGGGAGTACGTAAAAATGATGCGAAGGCGCTCATGAAAATCATGCGAGATAATCCAGACATAACTCGAAAACTCCGGGCTTTTTGGACCCTTCACGCTACGGGTAGTTTGAAAGAAAAGGATTATGTGAAAATCTTGACGAATTCCGACGAGCATATGAGAAGCTGGGGGGTTCAATTAGGTACAGAACATTTCGCGGGTTCAGCAAAATTTATAGAAGCGCTGACCACCCTATCGGCCCATGAACCCTCGCCCGTTGTTCGACTCTACCTCACCTCCGCTCTACAGCGATTGCCCCTTCACCTACGCTGGCAAATCCTAGAAAACCTGCTGCCCGTCAAAGACGATGCGAATGATCATAACTTACCTTTAATGCTTTGGTATGCGTTGGAACCCTGCGTACCAGAAGACCCCGTAAGAGCGAGCCATTTGGCTCTTAACGCTGCACCGAAAAACATTCTCCCCTTTGTAATTAAACGAATTAGTGCTTTGGACAATAGTGCAGCGAAATCAAGTCTCGAACAGCTGAAAAGGGGCTTAGAAAAACAAGGCCATCGCTATCACACCGAGTTAGAGTTGATAAAAAATGCGCTACAATAAAACTTAAATTCTTTTCAAAACTTCAAGGCACATGCGCGAATTGTGATAGGGACATCTCCATAAACTTATTTTGTCACCGTCCATTAGGGTATTATCGCCTTTTAACCCCAAAAACCATTCGCCCCCTTGGTAATCAAGGAGATTATTTTTGGTAAATTCCCAGACTTTAAAAAGTTGATTTAGATAGCGTTCGTCCTTCGATATTTGCCATGCATTCAGATACCCTACTACTGATTCAGCTAACACCCACCACTGACGCTGCTTGTCCCAATGGTTGGTAACAGGATCGTATTCATAGTACAAACTTCCATCGGGCGCAAGGCCTGAAAAAGTAGCATCCACCATGGATATTGCATTAGTTCGCCATTTTTGCGTTAGTTTTTCATCGTGCAAAATTTCGGCCGTTTCTAACAATAACCAGGACGCTTCGATATCATGTCCAAAAGAAATACGATCTGACAGCGGACGCCAGTCCACATCGGAATAAAGAACCATTTGGTAGGTTTGTGGACGAATAATATGGTTTTCAAACACTTTTAGTAGACCTTCGAGGCTTTTTCTCAACCTAATGTCAGGCCAAACTAGGTAGAGATTTGCATACGCTTCCAGGATATGCAAATGGGTATTCATGGTTTTAGGAGCGTTTTCTCCGCCTCCCCCCAAACGCATATCTTTTTCCGGTTCCCATTCCCTAGTGAAAGCTTCGATATAACCTCCGTGCTCCGGTTCGTAACTGTATGCCTCTATTCGCTCGTAAATTTCCGTAGCTAATGCCAAGGCTTCAGCATTTTGAGATACGGCAAAATATTCGGCAAGACCATAGATGGTAAACGCTTGACCATAAATTTGTTTTCGCGTCTCGTGGGGTCGGCCATCAGCCTTTACCGTCCAATAGGTACCCCCATAGGTAGCGTCATAAAAATAATCGCGTATATACTGATAAGCTCTTTCAGCCAATTTCAGATAAATCGGTTTTTCAGCGTATCGGTAGGCAGCCGAAAAGGTCCATAAAATCCGACTGTTAAGAACACTTCCCTTGAGGGCTTCCGGGTACCGTTTACCGCTATGGGAAATTCTGCCGATGAAACCTCCATGCACTTCATCGGGAGCGTTGGTTACCCAATACGCTAGAATTCGATCTAGCTCTGATTCTTGCTCCGACTTAAATTGCTGCAGATCTCTCATAAAAAGATTGTTATGGAACCCACTCAGAGCGAGTCCAGTAAGTGATGATTTTTCTCATTGTAATTCAAGTTTCCATCGATCAAAGCTAACATTCTCTTTAATGAATGCTGATAAGTACCCTCATCCGGGGGGGTATTGACTACATAGTCTAGCATTCGATCCAATGAGGTTTCTGCAACATGAACGCGGGTGTCTGACGAAGCGTAATAAATTAATATACGATCGTTTTCATCCAGCACCCACCCATTCGAAAAAAGAACATTACTTACGTCTCCAACCCTTTCTTTACCCTTCGGTGCCAATAAATACCCACCTGGAACGTAAATTACCTTCGTTGGATCATCGATTGCTGTCATAAATGTATAGAGTGTATATCGCAATCCGGCAGCCGTATTTCTCACCCCGTGCGCTAGATGTAACCATCCTAAATCTGTTTTAAGGGGAGCAGGACCCAATCCGTTTTTATATTCGTAACAGGTATGATATTTTTTAGGAAAAATCGTTTTCTCTATTTCGATCACAGGTTCTTCAATACGTTCTGCCAATCCAAACCCGATCCCTCCTTGACTACCTGAATCGATAAAGCCATCTTGCGGACGGGTATAAAATGCGTATTTTCCCTCTACCAATTCGGGGTGAAGAACTAAGTTTCGCTGCTGGTTTGACTTTGTTTTCAAATTTGGTAGTCGTTCCCAATGTTCTAAGTCTTTGGTTCTAACAATCCCACAACGGGCTATTGCCGATGTTTCATCTCCAGGTGGCGCATCTGGATCCTTAGACTCGGAACAAAAGACACCGTATATCCACCCATCTTCATGTTCCGTTAAACGCATATCGTAAATATTTACTTCACCGTCATCCAGTGTTTGGATCCATATGGGTTTGTTATGAAAACGAAAATTATCCACACCGTTAGGACTCTCAGCCACAGCGAAAAAAGATTTTCGATCATACCCTTCAACCCGAGCAACTAGGAAATAACGCCCGTTCACACGTATGGCACCAGGATTGAATACAGAATTCACCCCGAAACGTTTCATAAAGAAGGGATTCGTAATTGGATTTAGGTCATATTCCCAGAAAATAGGGATGTGGTGCGAGGTCAAAACAGGATTTTGGTACCTGTAGATAACACCGTCGCTCTCCTCTTCTGACTCCAGCGTATTGGGTTTGGTCAACAAATCATCATATTTCTTAACAACCAGATTGTATCGCTTGCTAAATGCTAACTTAGTCATCTTTCCCTTTTTTCTGATATAAATACCACCTATGATAAAGCACAATACAACAAAAAACTAAAACTATACCGACAATGAGGGTCTGTTTCCACTTAAGTAAAACAAAAAAAACAGGCAAGACTGTAATTGCCGTTTGAGCAATTATACCCACGATTACATTGCTCATATCTCTTTTGAATGCAGGATTAGGCACAAAGTCAGGGTCCTGCTGGCATACCCGGGTGCGGACTGGCCCCCAAAAGCCCCAGGGATTCACCTTTCGGTAAAAATTTTCGAGTATTTCCATATCGACCGGACGGGAAAGGATTGAACCCACAATGCTGCCGGCTAAAGAAAGTAATAGTATCAGTGGGAAGTAATACAACGGAACTACCCCCTTAAAAATCAAAGGAAATACCAGTGCTGTACCTATCCCTATAACCATACCCCAGAAATAACCGTTGGCATTGAATCTCCACCAATACCATTTTAATACATTTGCAGCAATAAAACCTCCATACAATGCCCCTACAATCCATTGTAATACGCTGTTAACGTTTGATGAAAATAAGCCCAGCAAAATGCTGATCAACACGATGCCTACCCCTGCAGCGACCTGCATGTGGTAAGTCTGCCTGGGCGTAGCACCCGGATTGATGGATTTCAAATAAACGTCGTTCACCCAATATGCTTGGGCGGTATTTAATGTACCTGCAAAAGTACCCATGAACGCGGCCATAAGTTCGACTAGCAATAGCCCTAATACACCTGCTGGCAGCACTTCGCACATCACGGCAGGCAGCAGCGTTTCGAAGTCAACCGTGCCTTTAACTGTTCCCAAGGGCAAACGATCAAAATATAGTAGCCCCAACACCGTAAAACCTATAATCAGGAGGTAGCGAATGGGT
>JBAYRB010000079.1:0-8644 GCA_041676905.1 Spirosomataceae bacterium | reverse complement strand
GCTATCGGACTGTAGGTGAAAGTTAGATTATTATCTACCATTTTCAGGCGGTAATAACTTAGCCCATTCAATGGATTATCATCCTGAAACTGATAATAAGAGGTTTGGTCACCATCTCCATCCGATACTAATTCCCCGAGGGGTAGCCAATTGATACCATCCCCACTCCGTTCAATCACGAAATGACTGAAATAGATTTCGGAAGTGGTGGTCCATACCAGCAAAACCGAATTCTCTGCAGCCGAGATGTCGAAACTGCTTAACTGAACGGGTAGGGGGTTGCTTTCCCGGCGCTCTATTCGATTTCCCGAAGAATCGTAATTCAACAAGATGGATTGGGCGGAGGTCACTTTGCTGGTAAATACGACCAGGCATGCCAAAATTAAGGTTCGCATGTTAAGAAAGTTTAGTATGTATGTATAAAATTAGGTCTAGCCATTTCACCAATCTGAGGCTAAATAATAGGGTTGTAATAGCGGTGTTTAGGATTCATTTGCATGGTATGTATAGGTTCGAAAATTACTTTGTTTTTGCTTATTAATCGGAGCTGAAAGAAAAAGGTAACTACCTTAGAAGAAATGTCCAAAGTGGTTTTGAGTTTATTGGAAGGTTGGAAAAGGGAGGCACAAATAGTATATTACTAGTTATATGGAATATTTAGGGGGCACCCTGTTAAAGCTAAAAAAGCGGGAGGTAATAATTTTAATTTTAATTAGAAAAATGCAAACCGGTTTTTGCAGTGCTGAAAGCTCGGTTTAGTTCGGTACTGGCTTGGCGAAACCTTCGTTACAATCGAGAGGCTCATGTGGAATTTTGGCGTATTTTTGAAATGCTAAGAGGGTGATGTAAGGAGGGTGGCAGGCGTGGAAGATGCGAATTCCAGCGTGATTTAACAGTCGAGATTAAATAGTTTTTAACTTTGCGACAAATTTTGCTAAAGAAAGATGTTTCAAACCTTACAAGATAAACTAAACGGGGCTTTCCGCACCCTAAAAGGAAAAGACCGGATTACCGATATTAACGTTGCCGCCACGGCAAAGGAGGTGCGTCGTGCATTGGTAGATGCCGATGTTAACTTCAAGATCGCGAAAGAGATTACGGATCGAATTCGGGACACGGCCATGGACCGTAAGATTTTGATTTCCGTTGAGCCTGGACAGATGTTTGTAAAAATTGTCCAAGAAGAGCTCACCCGGTTAATGGGGAGTAATTCGGAAAGCATCAATATCAAGGGTGATCCGGCGGTGGTTTTGATAGCAGGTTTGCAAGGATCGGGAAAAACTACTTTTTCTGGAAAATTAGCCAACCTACTCAAAAAGCAAGGGCGCCAAGTATTGCTGGTGGCTTGTGATGTTTATCGACCTGCTGCAATAGATCAGTTGAAAGTGCTTGGGGAGCAAATCGGGGTAGATGTTTATGCGGAAGTCGACAATAAGAATGCCGTAGACATAGCTCGAAATGCCGTTGAACATGCGAAAAAGACGGGTAAGAAGATCGTGATCGTGGACACCGCGGGTCGTCTCGCTGTAGATGAGGTGATGATGAAAGAGGTGGAAGATATCAAAAAAGCGATTCAACCGTCGGAAATATTATTCGTGGTCGACTCAATGACGGGTCAGGATGCTGTCAACACCGCGAAAACCTTTAATGAACGGCTAGATTTCGACGGTGTTGTATTGACCAAGCTCGATGGTGATTCCCGCGGTGGAGCTGCCCTTTCCATTCGGCATGTGGTCGAAAAACCCATCAAATTTATAAGTACGGGCGAGAAAATGGACGCCCTGGATGTCTTCCACCCCGATCGGATGGCCAGCCGTATTCTCGGTATGGGAGACGTGATTTCGCTCGTTGAAAGAGCACAGCAAGCCTTTGACGAAGAAGAGGCTAAGCGGTTGAATGCCAAAATGCGTCAGAATAAATTTGATTTCGACGACTTTTTAGGTCAGCTGCAGCAGATTAAAAAGATGGGTAATGTGAAGGATTTATTGGGAATGATTCCTGGCATGGGTAGTGCGTTGAAGGAAGTTGACATCGATAATAATTCTTTTGTTCCGATTGAGGCCATGATTCAATCGATGACAAAGAAAGAGCGTGCCAATCCGGAAATTATTGACGGTAGTCGAAAAAGAAGGATAGCAGCGGGAAGTGGACGAACGATCACCGAGGTCAACAATCTTCTCAAACAATTTGAGGAAATGAAAAAAATGATGCGAAAGATGAATGCTATGCAGGCAGCCGGAAAACTTGGAAAAGCCTTGCGTCGCTAATTTCTTTAATCATATTTATTAAGACTCCGGACCAAACCAAGGGGCAACAAGCGCTCCTTTTGTTTAGTCCGGAGTTTTTTTAATGGGTAAATTTTTCTGGTGACGCCAGCAAAAATTTAGGTTTTCTAACGCAGATTTTCCCTTTTGATACTCCGATTTAATGCATAATTTTCGCGAAATTCGACAAGTAAATATCAAGGGGTGAAAGATGCATTTTAGTCAGTCGGACGATACCCACCTATTAGCACTACTGAGAGAAGGTAGTGCGCTAGCTTTTAAGGAGCTATATGAACGGTATTGGCTCTATGTCTATCGACTGGCACTCCGTAAAGTTTCTCGGGAAGATGTAGCCCAGGAAATGGCCCAACAATTGTTTGAAAACTTGTGGGATAAACGAGAGAAATTGCTCATCAACAATGTTAAGGCCTATCTAACCCGTTCTTTAAAGAATTTAATTATCGACTACATCCGTAGAAATATTTTAGAAGAAAATTATCTGGATCAACTGAAGTTATATTACGAAAAACATACGGACACTGGAATTGACGTTTTCGAATATAATGAGTTGACGGGTGTAGTAAGTTCATTGTTAGAAAAACTCCCTGATAAAACCAGGCAGGTGTTCATTCTCAGTCGCTATGAAGCATATACCATTCCAGAGATAGCCCAGCAACTCAACCTTTCTGAGAAAGCCATTGAGTATCATTTATCTAAGTCACTTCGTTACCTTCGTGAACATCTTCGTGAGTTTATCCTTTTTTTTCTGCTCCTAGCACATAGTTAAAAAAAATCTAAAAATAGTTTAGGGTGATTGACCTTTCGTACGTCTTGTGGGGTGTAACGATAAAACTATGAATGAGGATTTTTTTAAGGAGCTCTTAAGGCGATACCAGGAAGGGGAATGTACGGAAGAGGAGATTCAAATTATTAATGCATGGTTCGAAAGTCTAGGAGATACAACGATATCGACCCGAGAAGACGAAGAAGAACGTGTTAAAAAGGCAAGTTGGGAGCAACTTTTAGCACGGCGCCCCGACCTCCAGTCGCTATGGGAAGCCCAACAGGAAGAACGCATTCATTCACCTCGGATGCAGAAATGGTATTGGGTAGCAGCAAGCTTGGTTGTAATAAGCTTGGGCATGCTCTTTTATAAGAAGGAGGTACCCCAACAAATAGTTACAGAAGAGCTGGCCGAGGTGATACGGATTGAGGGTGCACGGGAAAATGACACCCGCCTAATTATCCTGGCTGACGGTAGTAAGGTTACCTTGTATCCCGGGAGTGAAATCCGTTACACGAGCGATTTTAACATCTTCACAAGGGAAATTCATCTCAAAGGGGAAGCGTATTTCGAGGTTGCCTCCGACAAAAATAAGCCGTTCTTGGTTTACGCTAATAGCGTAGTAACCAAGGTTTTGGGTACTAGTTTTTTGGTCAAAGCCAAAGAAAATGAAACCGATGTTGAAGTGTTGGTGACCGAAGGCAGGGTAACGGTTTACAAACAGGAGGCCGCCTTTAGTAGTCAACCAGAAAACGAAATAATTCTACTTCCCCAACAACAGGTCAAATATTCTGCTATAGAAAATGCGCTGTTACCGTCTGAATTTGAGGATGTAGCCCAAGTGATACCCGTAGAAAAGCCGGGTCAGTTAGTCTTTGAGAACGCCCCGTTACCAGCCATTCTAGAATCGATTCAACATGCTTTCCAAGTACAATTTCAATTTGATGCTGAGAAAATCGGTCAGTGTCGCCTAACCACCTCCTTGGATGATGAATCATTAAACGAAATCTTAGAAATCATCGGAAGGCTACTGGATACAAAATTCGAAAGAAAGGGCGATATCATCTACTTAGCTGCACAGGGGTGTTAAGATCAATTTTACGAACATGGAGAAATAAATGAAAAATAAATACCAAATAACCAACATGAAAAAAGCAATACCATTCAGCAAACGAGCGATGTGGTGTCAACGCTGCGGCATGACCATCGCTATTCTCATGCTTTGCCTTTCCCTGGCTTCCACGAGCATAGGCGGGCAGAGTGTTCTACACAGGACGGTGAGTTTCGAGGTTAAAAACATGGAGATAGGAGCCGCTCTTCACAAATTGGAGAAAATAGCCCATGTGAAATTCTCCTATGTACCCTCCCAGATCGATGCATCCCGTAAGGTTTCTCTTAGAGTAGAAAACCAGAGTATCACCGAAGTCGTATCCCAACTCTTGGCACCTTTAACCGTGACGTATGAAGTGGTAGGTTCCAAGCAAATCTTAATTAAAAAAGCAGAATCAGGTCAACCCGGCACTTCCTTATTAAACAACGTTGATACGCCATTGGCCGACGTGGTTCGTGGTAAAGTGACAGACCTAGAGACGGGCGAAGCTTTACCCGGAGTCAATATCATGTTACAAGGTACGACCATCGGTACTACGACCGATGCCTCAGGAAGTTATGAGTTAAACCTTCCACAAGCCACCGGAATACTGGTCTTTTCGTATGTGGGCTATGTGACACAAGAGATCGAAATAGGTCAACGTCAACGTATCGATATATCGATGACGGCCGATTTACGCAGTTTGAACGAAGTTGTGGTGACCGCTCTTGGTATAAAAAGAGAAAAGAAAGCTTTGACTTTTGCTACAGGGGAATTGAAAGGATCGGATTTTGCTAATGCAAAAGAAACCAACCTGGCATCAGCCTTGTCAGCTAAAATTGCAGGGGTTCAAGTGACCACCTCAGCAGGGGGAATGTCAGGGGCATCTCGTGTGACCATACGTGGAAATTCATCCTTATCCGGTAATTCTCAACCACTTTATGTGATCGACGGCATACCGATTGATAACTCCAATCGTCGTAGCCTGGGCTCGCAGACTTTTGCTACCGGTGTGGATGGAGGTGACGGGATTTCCAATATTAACCCCAACGACATCGAATCCGTAACCGTACTTAAAGGACCCAACGGAGCTGCCCTTTACGGTCAACTTGGGGCTAATGGTGTCATTCTAATCACGACAAAGTCAGGATCTAGAAACCGCCAACCCAATATCACCTATAATGGTAGTTTTTCAGTAGGTACCGCTTTAGTTGAACCGGATTATCAAAACGAATATGGACAGGGGTTTAATGGACAATTTACATTCTATCGCAAGGCGGATGGCACGGTGGTGCCCTATGACCCATCCCTAACCGGCGGTATACCCAAACTCAGTGGTGGTCGTAACCCGACGAGCCGGGGCAGTTGGGGGCCAAGAATGGAAGGCCAACTCGTGGAAGACATGTGGGGAGATACAACTCGCTATTCTCCGATTGAAAACCCCTATACCGCATTTTTTCAGCCTGAAAAAATGTACATGAACACGGTCAGTGTTGATGGGGGCGGTGAAAAAACTACTTACTATGCTTCCATTACCAATGTGAGAAACGATGGTTTTCAACCAACTAACGTTTTAAAAAGAAATTCAGCAACCGTAAAGATCGCTACTGATATCGCAAAAGGTCTTAACCTGGATGTAAAAGCCAACTATATACACCAGGATGTAGTCAACCGACCTCACTTAGGAGATGATGGGCAAAACCCGGTTTATCGGTTCCTCTATATCCCTCGGAGTTTAAGCATGGATGGCCTTAGACGGTACGAATACACCGCTAAGGATATCATGTATTCACGCGACATCGGTGGTAATGGATTTTTCGTAGGTGGTGAAAAGATATTCGAAAGTAATTCGGTGACCTCGAACCCCTTCTGGACGATTTATAACAGCCGTAACGAGGATCAGAGGGATCGATTGATTGCCTATGCTAAATTGAGTTACGAAATTGCAAAAGGGGTATCCATCCAAGGACGCTATGGAACAGATTTCTACTATGAGCGTCAATATGGTTGGGATGCAGTTGGTACACGTATCCAACAAACCGGACGTGTCTTTGAAAACAATGTTTACAACAAAGTTGAAAACCTCGATGTCTTGTTGACCGCATCCAGAGAACTAGGAGACTTTTCTTATTTCGTCAACCTGGGGGCAAACAGCCAGAGAAATCGCTATAGAATTACAGGTAACACCGGAACCCAGCTTAGTATTCCTGGACTTTATGCCATTGGTAGAACTTTGTTGAATGTACCTACCCTTGGCGTATCCGAATACGATATCAACTCGGTATTCGGTGCAGCTAATTTTGGATATAAAAATATTTGGTTCCTGGACGTAACAGCCCGTAACGACTGGTCGTCGACGCTACCAGTTCAAAATAATTCTTTCTTCTACCCCTCGGTAGGAGGTAGTGTGGTACTTACCGACGCTCTTAATGTTCAAAGTGATATTTTAAGTTATGCGAAATTACGTGCGTCATGGGCGCAAGCCGGTCGATCGGGGGATCCCTATAATACTGTAGGGTATTTTAGTTTGAACTCCAACACGTTTATGAACCAACCGTTGGCAAGTTATACCGACGTCGTTACCGATCCGAATTTGAAAAATGAGTTGAAAACGTCGTATGAAATTGGAGCAGAGTTGAGATTTCTGCGAAACCGTTTACTCGTTGATTTTACCTATTATCATTCAGTCACAAGCAACCAAATTCTCCCTATTACTATCGCTCAATCGACCGGTTACAGTACTAAGCTAACTAATTCAGGTCGAATTCAGAATAAGGGTATAGAATTGTTGATTTCGGGTACACCCATCGAGCTTAGTAATGGTTTCAAATGGGAGTCAACCTTCAATTTTGCATCAAACCGTAATAAGGTAATGGAACTTATTGAAGGCGTATCCGAATTTTTGGTGGGCTCGGACCGCAATGTGCGTATTACTGCGGTACCCGGGAAAGCCTATGGGGTGGTGAGTGCAGCCGACTATGCCTACGCCCGTGACGATCAAGGAAATCGCTTGATCGATGCCAATGGACTTCCGATTGTGAAGTCGATTACAACCCTTGAACTTGGAAATGCGAACCCAAAATGGTTGGGTGGATTTGCCAACAACTTTTTCTATAAAGGGTTTTCTCTTAATACACTCCTTGATATGCGCAAGGGAGGAATCATTTTTTCACAGGGGCGCGTACAAGAAGCAGCCTATGGAACTTCTAAACGTACCTTGGAGGGTAGAGAAGGTGGTTTGTTAGTTGATGGAGTGAAAGCAATCCAGCAAGGTGATGGTACTTGGGTGAGTACAGGGGAGAAAAATGATGTGACCACCAATGCGCAAGCCTTCTGGAATCGTGTGGCCGCCGACAAAGGTTTTGCCGTAGCCGAAGAGTTTATTTATGATGCTAGTTATATAGCCATCCGCGAATTACGACTTTCCTATCAACTGCCTTCCAAATGGTTGGGTAATCAAAAAGTGATCCGGGGAGCGTCTCTAGCCATTTATGGTCGTAACCTGGGCTATCTAGAACGCCATACCGACGGTTTTTCTCCAGAAAATGCTTCGGTAAACGTAAACAACGGTACGCTCGGAATGGAAGGACATTCACTTCCGATGATGAAAACCTTTGGGTTAGATGTTAGTGTTCGGTTTTAATTAGTGACAATTATCCATCGAAAACAGATGAAACAATATCGATTATTATATAAAACGATTACACTTGCTGGCGCTGTAACCATGTTGTCAGCTTGTACCGAAGGGTTTGAAGAATTGAATATTTCACCCACCCAACCTGCGAATGTGCCGGCGGAATATATCCTCTCAAATGTTCAGTTAAATGGATTGATGGCCGAAGGAGCTAACTGGTGGCAGGTTGGATCCTGGGTTCAGCAATGGGCAAGTGGGAACCTTTCTGCACCGTCGCAGTATTTGGAAGACCGTGATATTTACGAAACCCGAAACTGGGCTTCGCACTATGGGTACATTCACAACTTAGCTCAGATTCGAAACCGGTTGTTGAAAGGCCAGGAGGAAAGCCCGGCTGGTAGAACGAAATTGGCCATAGCTCGGATTAACGAAATCTATATTTGGCAACGTATGACCGACTTCTGGGGAGATATTCCCTATTCCGAAGTCGGTGTACCCGAAGCTGAATTGATCCTGACCCCCAAATACGACACCCAAAAGGAAATCTACACTTCGTTGTTGGCCGAGCTCGATCGAGCCATGAATGCTATGAGTACCTCGGACATCTCTTTTGGTAATGCGGATTTGGTTTACAAAGGAAATGTAAACGCCTGGCGGAAATTTGGGAATATGTTAAAACTCCGTCTTGGCTTCCGGTTACGTTATGTCGATCCTAGTCTCTCTCGTTCCATCGTTGAGTCCGCCTTGGCCGGTCCAATTTTCGAAAGCAATGCCGACAACGCTGCCATGCCTACGAACCCACAAGATGGTTTTGCACTTGGGTATCATCCGATCATAGGTGGTTACAATAGTAGTAAGGAGCTCAATCAGTT
>JBAYRB010000078.1:0-8667 GCA_041676905.1 Spirosomataceae bacterium | reverse complement strand
TCATGATGCTGATTCGAGCCATGGAACTAGGTTGGTATGTTACGGTCGTTTCTCCCTCCCGAAACCCCCTGTCCACCCTGCCCGAAGATCAAGAATTTGATTTTACTGCCCTGGTTCCTATGCAACTTTCGGAGATTCTTGCCGATCCAATTACCCATCCCCGCGTAAAAAAACTGGGGAAAATTCTCCTCGGTGGGGTAGGATTAACCCCGCCACAAGTGAAGGAGTTCCGCCACTTAGAACAAGACGTGTATCACGGTTACGGCATGACCGAGACCGTATCCCACGTAGCCTTGCGAAGGGTAAACCAGAATTCAGACTTACCGAATAAATATAATATCACCGGAGAAGTTAGTTTTGGCACCGACGAACGGGGTTGTTTGTTCTTCGAAGGGGAGGTCACCGGAAACCGTCGAATACAGACCAATGACCGTGCCAGCGTCGACCATGACTCCCGAGGTTTTATTCTTCACGGTAGAATTGATAATGTGGTTAATTCCGGAGGGTTAAAAATCCAACTAGAGGAACTTGAAAATCTGCTCTATCATAAATTCATGGAGCAGAACATCCATTGCCAGTTTTACTTCTGGAGACGTCCCGACCCTCTATTGGGTGAAGCACTGGTGTTAGTGGTGGAAGGAAAACCCCAGTTGAAAAACACCATACTACCCGTTATAGAAAAGGAAATTGAACGTAGAAAACGCCCAAAAGAGATCTATTTCACTGAATCTTTTTTAAAAACGGGAAGTGACAAAATTGACAAAGGTCGTACCTTTGAGCAGTTGAATAAAGATTGATAAACGTTTCCATCGAAACGATATCCCCATGTAACCATACTTTCGCATGTTGCCATACACTCAACTGAAAATAAATTGTGAAACTTCACCCAATGTTCCCCCACCCTATTCCCATCGTTACCAATTGGTAATTGATGAAAATGCGTCTCATTTGATCCTTTCCTTTGAACAGATCTATACAGACCGGGATGAGCTGGAAGAAGATGAGATCCTGGAGGAAGGTTTTCAATTGAACGACGACTTTTCTTGGCGAGGAAAACTCGATAACGTGTGGAAGCAACAGTTAGATTCGCTTTTAGAAAAGACCCGACTTCATACTACTCCAGGTGGAGGAGATTATACGGTATTGATCGAATCCGAACATGCTGGGCAAACAACCAAGGGTTTTGTAGGCCAAAACGAAACCCATAATTGGATCTATTTAATTCAAGAGTTAAAACAGGCCATTTACGAGACCGAACGTATCGAAGCCCCTCTGTCTATCGACTATCTACATTTAAAGGAGGATCAGGAAACGCATATTGTACTCAAAGGCGAGTTTGCGGAACGGCAGTTTACAGTACGTGTGAATGATCGACCTCTTGAGAAATGGGATTGGTCGGTCCTCCAAGAAACTATCAACTTACTCTTCAACGATACCGAAATCGACCCGGAAAAGATGCTGAAAGGCAAGCCTCGATATGAGGGATATTACCTGCAATTGCCAGGTATGGGCTGGTATGCCTTGGGCAAGGGTATTCGATCCCGGTATAAAGACGACTCGGTTATACACGAAATAATTGCGTGTATGGAAAGGTTCGCCGGTAATGCTTAGTTCGACCCGGACAAAATTCTGGCTATTTCGTCGTTTAATTCCTTAATTCGGTGGAGTGGGACTGAAATCGATGGCGCTGTTGTCTGTATACTTGCGAGATAATGGTAGGCGGTTTTAATTTCCTTTCGAGTAAGTTCGATAGTGGGTTTATTCGGATAATCCGAACTTAAAATCAAGGTTCCTTTTATAGCCAATTGGTTGAAAACCCTGCGATATAATAGTTTACCATCACTGGTTTCCAGTAAATAGAGTTCGTTGTTGCGGATCGACTCTAAATCTGATAATCTCTCTCCAACCATCTTTAAACCAGCAACCGGGACATCGTCAATCGACGAAAAGAGTCTTAAATCTTTTCGTTCGGAAATAACGCTCGAAAACCAATCGAGGAAAGTATCATCTACGGGTGAAGCTTCACTTTTTAATTCCTGGGGTTTATTGACTTGAGAAGCCGGATTGGCTTCATTTTCGGAAAATAGATCCGTCTGCGCGGTATCTTTCTGTTTTTTATCGGTACTTGGAATAGCTGATTCAGATGAGGAATTATTTTGGTCAGTGTTTACACGTTCCGGATTTAAGCGTAGTATCGTACCGGCTCCAAGACGCCTTCCCATTTCCCTTAAATCTTTATGGAGCAGATGTTCGACAGGCACGCCCAACACTTCGGCCATACTATCCAAATAGATCTCATTGGGGTTGGCTCGGGCTTCTTCATAGGCTCCTAATAGGGAACGTTTGATCCCGATACGTTCAGCAAATTGTTGCTGCGTGTAGCCCTTAAGTTTCCTTAAGTATCTGATATTTTCACTGACCACGCTCATTGTTACTAAACTCGCAAAAAAATCACAGAATTTGAAACGCAAATTGGTAAAAGTTAATATTTTTCTCGTATATATACAAGACATAGCCAAATGACGCCTCAACCAAGGGGTGATTAGCGGATTAGGATCGTATCCAGACTATTTCCACGAATAACTAAGTTGCCCAGAGACCCATGAATAAAGAACCAGCGATCGATAGGATGTCCAGTACGGAACTTGTGGATTTATTCAAACGACAGCGTGAAAACACGCGTCGACTGGCCTTGTCAACGGCGAAAGAAAGGAAGGACAAACTCAAGCGAATGCTGGTTTACCTGTTACGTCATGCCGGAAAAGCGGAGCAAGCAGTTTACTTGGATTTAAAAAAAACCGCTCACGAAGCTCGTATTTCGGAAATACTTACATTAACCACGGAATTACGCTACCACATCAAACATATTGATCGCTGGTTGAAACCACATCAGGTGAGCAATCCACTCTTTGCCCTGGGCACTCAAAACTATATTCAGTACGAACCGAAAGGTACTTCCTTAATAATCTCACCGTGGAACTACCCTATCAACCTCGCACTAAAACCTCTGATTTACGCGATCAGCGCCGGTTGTACGGCTTTCATTAAGCCGTCGGAATACGCTCCTAATTCTGCTGCGTTCGTAAGGGAACTGGTGCGTAATGTATTTACGATGGATGAAGTCTCTGTGGTGGAAGGAGATAAAGAGGTTGCCGAAGAACTTTTGGAACTCCCTTTTGATCATATCTTTTTTACGGGCAGCCCTCAAACCGGCAAAAAAGTGATGGCCGCTGCCTCCAAGCATCTTAGTTCAGTCACCCTCGAGTTGGGGGGAAAATCACCAGCTGTCATTGACAACACGGCTGATCTCGCGGCGACAGCCCGGAAAATTATATGGGCGAAATGCATCAACAGTGGACAATCGTGCATTGCTCCCGACTATCTTCTCGTACAAAGGGATGTTTTAGACCGATGTATCGTTGCACTCAAGAACTCCATCCAGGAAATGTTCAATCCGGAAGGCGAGAGTATTCGCCGCTCTACCGACTATGGGCGAATTATCAACGGGAACCATTTTGAACGGCTGAGGGGACTCTACCAAGACGCCATAGAAAACGGAGCTAACGTCGAAGCAGGGGGAAATTTCGATGAGGCAGATTTGTTCATAGAACCTACCCTACTCACGGACATTAGCTTATCGATGAGACTAATGAAGGAAGAAATTTTTGGGCCTCTGCTTCCCATTCTACCGTTCGATACCATCAGCGAAGCGATTGATATCATCCGTAGTATCGAAAAACCTTTAGGAGTCTACATCCACAGCCGAGATTCCGGAAATATAGAGCAAATTTTACGTCAAACCAGTTCAGGTAGCGTCTTGATTAATGAAGTTTTAATGCAATTTCAACATCCGGAAATTCCCTTTGGAGGAATAGGTCCTAGTGGCGCGGGTCGATCCAACGGATTTTACGGTTTCACCGAATTTTCTAACCCCAAAGGTGTTATCGAACGAAAAGTTGGTTCACTAAAATTTCTTTACCCACCCTATACGGAAAGGACTCAAAAATTGTTAGGTTGGATCCAGCGTTTTCTCTAAATGCTATTTGGAGAAAGAGAGGGGTATCAAGTGTAAACCTCCCTTTTCGCTGCTTTGAGCGTATTGGTCAATAGCCCGCAAATGGTCATGAGCCCTACACCGCCGGGTACCGGAGTGATATAACTTGTTTTTGGGGCCACCGATGCAAAATCCACATCGCCTTTAAGTGCAAACCCACTTTTTTTCGAAGCATCCGGTACGCGAGTAATGCCGACGTCGATCACAACGGCCCCGTCTTTCACAAAATCAGCTGTTACGAATTCCGCCTTTCCAAGGGCAACGATCAGAATATCGGCAGATTGCGAAATCTCTTTCAAATTGGCTGTACGGCTATGGCAGATGGTTACCGTGCAGTTTCCGGGATAGGTATTGCGTTGCATCAGGATTGCCATTGGGAGGCCGACGATCTGACTACGACCGATGACTACACAATGCTTACCAGTGGTTTCAATGTTATAGCGCTTCAACATTTCCAGGATTCCAAAGGGTGTGGCCGATAGATAGGCAGGTAGCCCCTTACACATGCGCCCTACGTTGACCGGGTGAAAACCATCCACATCTTTTTTGGGGTCAATCGCCTCCATTACCCGATTTTCAGAAATATGTTTGGGTAAGGGTAGCTGCACAATAAACCCATCCACATCGGGGTCTTGGTTCAAGATATGGATTTCCTCAATAAGCTCATCTTCTGAAATGGAAGCATCAAATCTGCGCAGTGTGGATGTAAAGCCAATTTCTTCACAACTTCTGATTTTGGAAGCTACATAGGTTTCACTGGCGCCGTCGTTTCCTACTAAAATGGCTGCCAGATGTGGCTTTTTACCGCCTTCAGCCACCCATTGTGCGGTCTCTTGTTTAATCTCCGATTTGATGATCGCCGATAAGGCTTTCCCATCCATCAACTGCATAATCAACGAATTATTTTAGACTATAAACTGCTCAAATTCAGGAATTAGAATACTTTTCTATTAAAAGGTCCTTCAAATAGTTCATCCCGGAGGTAGCTTTGTCCTGGATAAATGTCATATTATCCGAAAAGTTTATATCCGGTCGATTTACATCAATGATATAAATAGGTGTATCGGGTTTTGTATAACGGTATAGACCGGCGGCTGGATAAACGACCAGGGAGGTACCGATGACGATAAAAATATCGGCCTTACCGGCAATTTCAATTGCGGGTTCCATCATAGGGACCCCTTCTCCAAACCACACAATATGCGGCCTTAACTGACTGCCCTCCTCACACAAATCACCTAGTTTAAGTTCCCAGCCTTCAATATCATAGATG
Organism: Spirosomataceae bacterium; assembly: GCA_041676905.1. Taxonomy (GTDB): domain Bacteria; phylum Bacteroidota; class Bacteroidia; order Cytophagales; family Spirosomataceae; genus Ravibacter. The sequence continues at coordinate 3,340 of JBAYRB010000078.1, read as the reverse complement.
AGATTTGGGTTTTTGGTACTTCGGGCTTTAAACAACTCTCCATGTAGATGCAATACATTGGTCGAACCCGCCCTTTCATGGAGGTTATCCACATTTTGGGTGATGACTTTTACCTCAAAAAACTTTTCGAGTTCAGCTATGGCGTAATGTGCTGCATTAGGCTCTACCTCCAATGCTTGCTTACGGCGTTGGTTGTAAAACTTTAGGACCAATTCCTGATCTCGGTTCCAGGCTTCTGGAGTTGCTACGTCTTCAATTCGATGGTTTTCCCATAGGCCGTTATGATCGCGAAAAGTTTTAACACCACTTTCAGCGCTTACTCCTGCGCCACTTAGTACCACTATCGTCTTTTTCTCCATAGCATTTAGGTCGGTAGTAGTTATTCTGCCAATTTCAAGACATCTTCATAGGTGAGTGAAGCCGGTTCCACCCCCTTTGGAATTTTGATATTCCTTTTTCCAAAGGCAATATACGGCCCATAACGTCCATTTTGAATCTTTACGTTGGCGTTTTCCTTAAACTCTTTTATAATTTTTTTGGATTCAGCTTCCCGTTTAGCTTTGATCAACTCGATGCTCTGTTCCAATGTGATCGTGTCGAGGCTAAGACCTTTACCCAAGGAATAGTATTTTCCATCGTGTTTTACATAAGGCCCAAACCTTCCCTTCCCCTTAGATATTGGCGCCCCTTCAAATTCACCCAGCACATCCGACGACTCGGCAGCCCGCTTTTCATTGATGATTTCAATCGCTCTGCTTTCGTCAATGGTATAGGGATCATCGGTTCTTGAAAGGTTGTAAAATTTATCATCAAACCGAATGTAGGGGCCATACTTTCCAATGTTAACTACCAAGGGTTTATCTTCGAAAAAGCCCACTTCTCGCGGAAGCTTGAACAATGCCAATGCTTCTTCCAAGGTAATGGTTTCGATCAATTGCCCTTTTAGTAAATTGGCGTAACGTGGTTTCTCTTCATCTTCCAATTCCCCCAGCTGCGCATAGGGACCATATTTTCCAATCCTAACAGACACGTTCCTACCCGTTTCGGGATCGATACCCAAAGCCCGGGTCGTAAGAGATCGATCGAATTTTTCGCTTTCTACCGTCGTAATACGTTGATGAAAACTTTTATAAAAATTATCGATCATCTCACGCCACGAAAGTTTCCCTTCCGCGATGTTATCAAAATCCTTTTCCACCTTAGCGGTAAAGGAATAATCGACAACATCCTCAAAATTATTGACAAGGAAATCGTTGACTACAATTCCCGCATTGGTCGGGAAAAGTTTCGCTTTTTCTGCTCCAAAGGTTTCCTTTTTCAGGGTATCCTTCACCTTTCCGTTTTTTAACAAAATTTCACGGATTTCGCGTTCCTGTCCAGGCCGATCTTCCTTTACTACATACTCTCTTCGAATAATGGTCGAGATGGTGGGCGCATAGGTGGACGGCCGTCCGATTCCCATTTCTTCCAGCTTTTTAACTAAGCTGGCTTCGGTGTATCGTGCAGGAGGGCGCGTGTACCGCTCGGTGGCTTTGAGTTGCTCGAGATCTAAAATTTGCCCGACAGTTAGCGGAGGCAGCATTCCTTTTTGCTCCTCGTCCTCATGGCCGTCGTCATCACTCGATTCTAGATAAACCTTCAGAAAGCCTTCGAATTTAATAACTTCTCCTTGCGCCACTAATTCTTCAGTGGTAGTAGATATAGCGATAGTAGCGATGGTTCTTTCCAACTGGGCATCGGCCATTTGAGAGGCGATAGCCCTTTTCCAAATCAATTCATAGAGACGTTGCTCGTTCCGGTCATTGCTCACCTTTAAGTCCGAAAACTCCGTAGGTCTTATAGCTTCGTGAGCTTCTTGGGCTGCTTCTGATTTCGTTTTGTAAACCCTTTTGTGATGGAAATTCGCTCCGTATTCACTCACAATCTGCGTTTCTGCTTTTTGCAAAGCTTCCTGAGAAAGGTTGGTCGAGTCAGTCCGCATGTAAGAAATCTTACCAGCTTCATACAACTTCTGGGCAACGATCATGGTTTGCTGAACCGAAAACCCGAGCTTTCGAGAAGCCTCCTGTTGCAAGGTCGAGGTAGTGAAGGGAGGTGCCGGTGATTTTTTAGCTGGTTTGGTTTCCAGATTTCGGATTTGGAATTCAGCTTCTTTACATTTTTCGAGAAAATCCCTAGCTTCTTCCTCGGATGAGAGGTTTTTGGGTAATTCAGCGGTCAATACCTTTCCGTTACCCAAGTCAAAAATGGCATTAATCTTGTAACTGCTGGTGGGCACAAACGCGTCAATCTCCCTTTCTCTTTCCACTACCAGTCTTACAGCTACCGACTGAACCCGGCCTGCTGACAAGGATGACTTCCCAATTCGCACCTTTTTCCAAAGCACTGGGGAAAGCTCATACCCGACAAGTCGATCCAGGATGCGGCGAGCCTGTTGAGCATTAACTAAGTCATTATCTATGACACGGGGTTGCGCAATGGCTTTTTGGAGGGCCGATTTCGTAATTTCTCTAAAAACGATTCGCTTGGTAGTGTCAGGTAAACCGAGGGCTTCTTTCAAATGCCAGGAGATCGCTTCTCCTTCCCGGTCATCGTCCGTGGCTAACCAGACATCCGCATTTTTTGCTAAACGTTTTAATTCATTGACCAATTTTACCTTATCGGCAGATATTTCGTATACCGGTTCGTATCCTTTATCTATTTCGACACCCATATCGTGTTCGGGCAAATCCCGAACATGACCAAAACTGGATTTCACGACAAATTCGTCCCCTAAGTAATTTTCAATCGTCTTGGCTTTCGCCGGAGACTCCACTATTACCAAATTCTTTGGCATAATTAATATAAATGATTGGTGTTAAACCCCGTTTAAGAGGTGATTTTCCCGCCCAAATATAGCAGGTTGATGTTGACAAACGTAAGCTATTTTCTTAAAAGAGGCTTGAAAAGTCCAGAAAAAATCTAAAACAATTAGGGTTAGCTAGCTTCATTTCAAGAAAGTACAATCGATAACACGATTATTTATAACCTCGCGATTTTTAACTAATTATACTCAATCTAAACTTATAAAAAAAGGAGTTTTTTTGAATTCAGAAAGAGTATCTAACGAAGGGATACCCGCTGAATTTTGTAATTTTACGTTCCGAATAAACGGTATAACAGCGATTAATACATAATTATGGCGTTTGACATTGATATGATCAAAGGGCTATACGCCCGACTAGGAGAAACGGTGGAGGCTGCCCGTAAAGTTGTCGGCAGGCCACTGACCTTAAGTGAAAAAATTCTCTATTCCCATTTATGGGATAAAACCCCTACCCGAGCTTACGAGCGGGGGAAT
>JBAYRB010000077.1:0-8687 GCA_041676905.1 Spirosomataceae bacterium | reverse complement strand
GCGGTTGCAGCATTATTTTGATTAGCATTCCCCCAACCATCGTCACTGGTTTGACCAAAACCAGCGGCGATTTCCTCTTCAGAGAGACCGCCTGCTTGATTGGGTACTAATAAATTCTGGCGTAATTGCTCGGGGGTTAACAGCGTTTTACATGAATCGTTCGTATAGGCATCGAGTAGACCTGCTTTCGCGGCATCCAATAAATAACGAGTGATCTCATTATTGATGGAGAACATCGGCACGTTCTGCTTTTCCTTTAAGTCGACTCTCCGCCATAAGGTTCGCTTCATAAGGATATCAGAGTCGGGGATGGGTCTTACCGAAAAGGTATTTTCCAACGAGTCCGCTCTTTCCTGTGCAAAAGCTACACCGGCCGTTCCCACTACCAGCGCAACTAAAATACCGGTTATTACTTGCTTTTTCATTGACTCAAACGCTTCTGTTTAACTTCTTTTCACTCTGTATAACGAATTCAGAGAAAAATCATTTTAGTGGGAGGTTCAAAACTGGTGAACCCATTTCCACCGTAGAGATTTCACCTTTGAAATTACGTCTTTGAACTCCTTTTACTTCAATTACGTAACGGTCGCCAGGTTGGGCTTGAGCAGCTAAGGCATTCACTGATCCACCACCATCTAATTGAAGAGGTCCTGCGACTCTACGAGTACCCCGCGCTAACGATACTTCTATTTGAGACACCCGGAAATTTGCATCTTCAGGTGAATAGTTTTTAAATCCTTCGTCTGGAATGGCTACCACCTGTATGGAACGAACCGCTGACGCCGATTCACCCTGGATGGTATTCGCAGCTCTTCCGCCTACTCTCAATTCAAGTGTTGGCTTTGGAACTCGATTTACTTTGAACGTCTCTGTACCCAACAAATTACCTTGGTTTGTTACTGAAAGTGCAACCTGGGCTTTGGTAGGCACAACGGTAATTCGGCCTTTCCCGGCATTGATAACTTCGGCACCATCCGCTGTAAAGGTAGGAGCCCATAGCGCACCCAAAGCAGGGCTTTGTATGCTCAGTTTATTTGCACAACCGAAATACAATGGTGGCATGGTACCCGTCTCAATTTGGTAGGTAGGCCGTGCCACAAAATATTCTTCTTCTAAACGGTAGGTTGTATCCCTTCCCGACGGTGTCGGAATCGTAATGGTTCCTACCAAAGTTCTTCTCGATAACCCTTCGGAGTTGTATTCACCACCTTGCGCCACAAACTCAATTTCGCCTACCCCGTCGGTCACCTTCAAAGGCGATCCGTTCAGGCTCATACGAGGCGTAAGACCGGAGGCGGAAGCTGCGATAAACATCTGTCCTTTGAATTTAGTACCGGCAACGACCACTTTTGATTCAGCGCTCATCATGGCTAGGATACGGTCGAATTTAATGTCGGCAGCACCTACCTTACTTGCCAGTTGATTCAACACATCGCTTTCAATGCGTCGGATATCGGCTTGCTTCTGGCTTAATACAGCTAGAGCGGCGGCCACAGGGGTTTCGCCAAAGTTTAGGTTTGCGAAATCTTTATTTCGTTGGTCCTTATTATCTTTTGAAATCGGATCTTCGTTCCCGTCGAGGGCTAAAGGTGCAAATTGGGTGTCTGAATATTGACCAATTGTGGTGACGAAATTGTTAAGTCTTTCTTTCAATACATAGGCTTTCCCGTTACGGTTTCCGCCGATCATCAATTCACCGACTTTTTGTTCTTCTTGTGGGTTCTTTATCGCACCTTCTTCATTGTACCCACCTCCAGCAAATTCTATTATTTCTCTTTTTAATTCTTCCAGTTCAGAGATTATGGATTGAGTTTCTTGCCTTACCTGGTCAGCCTGCTTCATTATCGCCACGTCCGCATCTCGGTTACCCGATTTTTCGACGGCAGCTTTAATTTTTTCAACAGTTTCGGCATTCAGCTGATTTACCGCTGCGGTTGAAACTTCCAAAGAACTATTGAGGAGGATGAATTTTTCAACGATAGCGGAGCTGACCTGCAGTGCGAGCATTGCGGTCAGTACCAGGTACATCATCCCAATCATCTTCTGACGTGGGGTCTCTTTTCCACCTGCCATATGGATCAGTGATTATTTTTTACAGTGAGGAATTTTTTAAATAGCAAACGAACGTCAAATCAGCATCAGCCATTTCCACGCATCGCCGACAACATATTTCCGTACACGGTGTTGAGGGATGCGATATTGGTTGTCAACTTATTCAGTTCTGTTTTGAAGACCTGAGACTCTTTCGATGCGTCAGCCGTATTTTCGATTGCATTGGCAAGATTCGAATAGAAAGAGTTTAGTGCTTTCAGATGCTTCTGCGTATCTTGTAATTCCAATTCATACACTGCATTCAAGGCATCCAAATTTTGGGTGACCGTCTTGAATTTATCGCGGTATTCTTGTGCATCTTTCGAAACATCACTGAGCGATGAAAGGGCATTAATCGCCGTTCCATAGGACTCATTGAGACTTCCTATTTTGGCGGAAGCAGCTTTTACCTGCTCGGCGTATTCGCTAGTAGCGACGGTAGCCGACGACAACGTATTGATATTATTGACGGTTTCGGTCAGGTTTTTAAATCCTTTGCCTAAGTTCTCAAATATTTCTGGAGTAACTTTTGCATTAGCAAGGGCACTATCCAAACCTGCTGTCAAACCAGCACCTGCCCCCGTGGTTCGGCTAATGGAGGGTCCACTATAATCATCGGCCAGTTCTGGATAAACTTTTGTCCAATCCGGATCTTTTGGTTTTTTCTGCACTGCTTCAGCGAGGGCATAGAGGAGGAAAATTACCGCTTCGGTACCTAGACCAACGGTAAGCATAGTACCGCCCCCTTCCCAGTGTTGAATTTTAAACAGTGCTCCCAAGATTACTACAGCTGCGCCTACACTATAGCACACGGGCAATACTCGATCAAAGAAGAAATTTGAGCCGCTACTTTGAGCCATAAACAAAAATGTTAAACAGTGAAATTATGGGGTTTATCTTAATCTTATGTTAAAACTATACAAAACCTCAGGAAGCTACCTGACGGCGGCTTCCTGAGTAGAGAAATCGAGTCAAAAATTATCTTCTGCTTGCACCCTTATGACCTTCGATATTAAGCATTACATTCCGAAAACCAATATAGGCTCGCTTTTCGGTTTCGTATTCATAGGTACGGGTACCACTTTGAAGAAAATAAGCCACGTCTTTCCAGGAGCCACCTTTTACGACTTTACGAGGTTCGTTAGGGTCTTCGTGCTTGGGTGCCATATCCCAGGTTACGGCATAGGCGTTATCAGCATAGGCGTCCAACGTCCACTCCGCGACATTCCCCGCCATATTATATAAGCCAAAATCATTAGGATTATACGCATTAGCAGGGGCAGTATAAGGATAACCGTCGGCGTCATAATTCCCGCGCTGTGGTTTGAAGTTTGCCAAATAACAACCTTTGGCGTTGATTGCGTAGGGGTTACCCCAGGGGTATTTAGCTCCGGCACGACCACCTCTAGCCGCCCACTCCCATTCAGCTTCCGTAGGCAATTTAAATTCAGGAGATGGCATTAGCCCCTCTTGAGCTCTGTATTCGTTGTAGATATTCGAGCGCCATTTGCTAAAATAATTGGCCGCTATCCAACTTACCCCGACGACGGGATATGTATCAAAGGCAGGATGTTGAAAATAATATTCCACCATCGGGTCGCCATTCGTATAAGTAAAGTCACGCTTCCAAACAGTGGTATCGGGATAGTACTCTTTCATGATCACGTCTTCACCCAATACCGAAATGGAATCGGTTAACAGGGCGTTGGTGAATTGACGGTATTCGTGGTTGGTAATTTCGGTGTCGTCCATAAAAAAGGCCATAATAGTGACCCTTTTATTAAAGTTGGACATGGTAGCAGCGATATCCTGGTCGGTTTGACCCATAATAAACGATCCCGAAGGTATGGGAACCATCCCCACAGGGGTCGTCTGTTTAAAGCCTTTCCGATAAGTGGCTGTGACTTCACCATTAATCACTCCTACGTCATCATTCCCCCCTCCTCCAAACTTGCTTTTAATGAACCCACAACTCTGTATCAATAAAACCCCCACCAATACACAGCACATCTGCCCACCCCTCCGAATTAACACGTTTAGCTTCATTTTATAAATCGCTATTGTATATAAACAGTACTAAAAACGAGTTGCCTTAACATTTATTATGCTTCCAATCGGGTATAGTTCTCTGGATTCTGACGTTTGTCCTATCCTCCTATTTTTACCCTTTTCTACTTCCCTATCAAAACGCAACGCCTGCAAATATTATTATCAAAAAGCACACTGCAATAAAATTGTGCAAAAATAAATTTCACTTTAATAACATTTTCCCGATTTAGGCCAGCCTTCCAACTCTATTTATAAAAACAGTGCCAGACCGATTAATAGTTAATTAATATCTAAATCGAGGAGTTCTGATTATACTTTTTTGACCTCGCTGTTGTTGCCCGAAAACATAAGAAAGCATTATCTCATAAGAAACGGGTGTTTTTGCGTTATTACCACCTTTTACAAGGTCAAAGGAGCCTGATAATCGTAGGGATTGATCTGCTAACAAATGCGTTCCCGCATGAAAAATGGCGATTACATCCTGATGCCGATAGGTAACTCCGCCGAAAAATCGCTGGTCAAAGGTTAATAAGGCTCCTCCTTCAGCCGATAACGCCCCATTAACCATTTTAGCAAGGATCATGGGTTGTACCTCAAGCATGTAACCTGCAGAGATGAAAGCACCTGCGTTTAGATAATATACTGACTCCAGGGGGTTTTCCGCTACTTCACTCCCCAGCTTGAACTTAGGTTTGGTTAAATGGGCGGCCGAAGCTCCGACATAAAACTGATCGCTTTCGTAATGCACACCTACCGTAAAATCAGGTTGGATTTCGGAAACAACACCTTCTCTGAAGAGAGGGTCGTCAATATCAGGAAATTCAGGCCTCAATTGGTCATAATCCAAGGCTTGTCGATAGACACCGACCCGTGCTCCGAGTGCTATAGACCCTCTGGAAAGGGGCAAGCGATAGGCCGCCGATAGCTGTATATCTTGTTGACTGAGGGCCCCTATTTTATCGTTTAGGAGGTTAATTCCCACCCCAAAATTCCCCACGGGTAAACTAGCCGTAAGTAGTTGCGAAGTAGGTCCCCCTCCCCGATCGATATTACTGGGTTTGTAACCAGCATATTGGGATCTATAAACCAGTCCCACCCGCGTCTGATCCCCTTTTCCCGCTGTAGCCGGATTAAATAAAAGCTGATTGAAATAAAACTGGCTGAGTTGCACCTCCTTCTGTGCCTCAGCTCGGAAAAAAATCATAAGGGCAGCTACGATTAAGCCATATTTCCTAACGGATTGGGAATAGCGGTAAAATGCCCTCATATTTTAATTCCTAATGGTTAAGCCGATGTCGTTAGTTAGAGATTTATTGTGTTAACGTAAACAAAGGCGTTTCTCGTTTACACATTACGCAAAATCATTTGATTTTGTTGGCTTCTTGGATATAAAGTTCCAAAGCACCTGCCATAGAAGGCGCATTGGGTAGAGGAGCTTGGATATCCAATATAAGTCCAGCATCCACTACCGCTTTAGCCGTGGTGGGGCCAAATGCGGCAATGCGTGTTTTACCTTGTTCAAAATCGGGGAAGTTATCGAACAGTGATTTAATGCCCGATGGACTAAAAAAAGCAATTATATCGTATTTCACCTCTTTCAAATCGGAAAGGTCGACCGAAACCGTCTGATACATGGTTGCTTCCGTAAAATGCAGATCCTCAGTATCAGCGAACTCAGGGATATCGTTGCGTCGTACATCCGAACAGGGGTACAGGAATTTTTCACCTTTGTGCTTCCGAATTAACTCTATTAACTCGGCTGCTGTCTTCGTACCATTAAAGATCTTTCTCTTTCGAATGACGATGTATTTCTGCAAGTAGTTGGCGGTAAGCTCCGAAATGCAGAAATACTTCATGCTGGCAGGCATCTCTATTTTCGCCTCTGCACAGATTCTGAAAAAATGATCAATGGCGTGTCTACTTGTGAAAATAATCGCCGTATGATCGAGAATATTTATCTTCTGCTTCCGAAATTCTTTATATGAAACGCCCTCAACCTGTATGAATGGCCGGAAATCCAGCTTAAGATTGTATTTTTCTGCGAGTTCGAAATAAGGCGAATTCTCGTCTGCAGGCCGCGACTGACTGACTAGAATACTTGAGACACTTGTCATTCGATCGCGTTGGATGTTTAAGGTTTCACTCATTTAACTCTACTTTTGCCGATTCCGGTTAAACCAGAAATTTATGAAATAAACTTAATGCCGACGATTAAAGGAATCAATTCGACGACGCAAAGGTACGAAATTAAATAGAGATTTAGAATACGACTGCTTTGATTGAGGAGGATATAAAGGGTTACAAAACGTAAACTATAATAGGCCACTACGCTTACGATCAGGTGTGTTTTCATCAGGGGAATGGAGCCTGGAAACTGTAAAATTAGAAGGAGTATTCCGACCGATAATAACCCGTAAAACAACAAGGAAGATTGCAATGCTTTTATAAAATGGATATGCGAGATTTCAACCAGATTCAAAATTCTTGACATTATTGAAATCACAAAATACTTGCCATATAATAGCAAAAAGCTGATGAACGATATTTTGGAGAAATTACCAAAAAGTTGTCCAACCGAATCCCTTTCTGTGATTGCGTAAGCCGGTGGGAGAAGCGGTTCTATATAGCGATCGATTGCCATGGAAAAAAATGCGACGATCAGTGCTAATACAAACACCCAAATGACTATAAGCGGATCATAGGCGCGATGATGATGGTAAAGTTCGGTTCTAAAATCGCGACTGAAAAATGTCAATAAACTCGTGATCTTGTAAGCAATGGACGGGGTGATTAGAAAGAATACCGCTGCGATTAATAGAATTAGTATCCAGGCAATGACCGCAAAATTCGTAAAGGAATCGTCCGCCTTAATTTTCAAGCTTATTACCGATGGAGAAATTCGAGATAAGCTATCGGAAGCCATGGTGTTGATGGGCGCAATTAAGGCAGCCGACAAGCCTTCCACGCCACGTTGCCCAAATAGGGTCAACAGCAATTCTTTCTCCCCATATTTGCTCAACAGACTATCGCACGAGATATAATACCATTCTGCAGGGGCTACTATAGATTGTAAGGCCCCGTCGATAAATAAATAAGCTTCGTGATTGGTCTTAAGTAGTAGGGTAAAATGACGTTCCTTTACCAAATCGAGTGCTAAACTCACCGCCTGCTCTGACTCGTGTAATGCTGCGATATACGGGACATAGTTTTGATATTTGGGATCGAAAACCAACCAATCCTCTCCACAATCTCGCACCAATTGAAAACCCTCAGGTACTGTAATAGCCCCCACCTGCATGGAATTAAACAGGGAGAGGAAAATCACCAGCAGAAATTTAGGTATATACCGTCTAGGGTACATGGTGCATCGGGTAAGTAGTATTCCAAAGAAAAATCGCCCCGGCATTAGGTAACTTCCCTATTTTGCCGAGGCGATATCAATATAAGTGAAACGATTTATCGAGTTTCTCTTAAAGCCGCAATCATGGTTTCTCCAATCACAGCGGGTGATTCAGCGACGTAGATACCATTTTCTTTCAATATTCTGATTTTCGCTTCGGCAGTATCATCAGCTCCGCCAATTATAGCCCCAGCATGCCCCATACGACGGCCTTTGGGAGCGGTTGCTCCTGCAATAAACCCTACTACAGGCTTTGTGGTACCGGAAGCTTTGATGTAATGAGCAGCTTCAGCTTCCATCCCTCCTCCAATCTCTCCAATCATCACGATAGCTTCTGTTTCGGGATCATTGACCAGCAATTCTACGGCTTCTTTGGTCGTAGTACCAATTATTGGGTCTCCGCCAATTCCAATCGCGGTAGTTTGGCCTAAGCCTGCACGGGTAAGCTGGTCAACAGCTTCGTAAGTCAAAGTTCCGGATTTTGAAACGATACCAATGGTACCTTTCTTGAAGATGAATCCGGGCATGATCCCCACCTTGCACTCTTCTGCGGTGATGATACCCGGACAGTTCGGCCCAATAAGTCGAACATCCTTCCCTTCCAAGTATTTTTTAGCAATGGTCATATCCTTCACAGGGATACCTTCGGTAATACATACGATTACCTTGATACCGGCATCGGCGGCTTCCATGATGGCATCAGCGGCAAATGCTGGGGGAACAAAAATTATTGACACATCTGCACCAGTACTTTTCACGGCTTGTTCGACAGTATTAAATACGGGTCGATCCAAATGACTTTGGCCTCCTTTACCCGGGGTGACGCCACCCACAAGCTGAGTACCGTACTCGATCATTTGATTAGCATGAAAAGTCCCTTCAGAACCTGTGAATCCTTGAACTATAACTCTGGAATCCTTATTGACCAAAACACTCATGAGAAGAAATCTGTTTTTTGGCAAAAGTATAAGTAAATGCCGTAAGTAACAATATATAGTTTTGAATTTGTAAATTGCTGAACCCTTATGTTAAAACTTTAACCGATTACCATACAGTACAATTTCCCTTTGTTATGTCTTCAGAAATCATTTCCGTTTTAGTATTAGCTGCCATCTCCCTATTGGTTGTGGCAAATCAATTTAACAAG
>JBAYRB010000076.1:0-8696 GCA_041676905.1 Spirosomataceae bacterium | reverse complement strand
GCAAAAGAATGTACCGTAACTCGAACCTAACCCCTTATTATAGAATAACAATAGTCACTTTGTCAGTTTTGATAAGTTCCGTTGTCTTTTTAGCATGTGGTTCCAAAGATGACTATTCCGACAAAACCGTAGTGGTATTTCCAAAAGTGACCGGGCCGATTCAACTTACAGAGGGGCCTAAGGAACACCTTTATGCTAGTTACTACGGCATCAACTCTTTTAGTAAATCGCAACGCTATGCGACTGTCCTCCAAACCGATATTCGATTCACCCTGCCTACGGAGAACGACGAAGCTGTTCTGGGGCTGGTGGACTTGGAAACTAAGGAGTTTATTCCAGTCACTACAACGAGAGCCTGGAACTTTCAAGAAGGATGTATGGCGCATTGGTTGTCAACCTCACCCGACTCTCTGGTTATTTTCAATGATTACCGAGATGGAAAATTTGTCTCGGTTATTATAAACGTTCATACCAAAGAAGAAATCAAACAAATCGACCACCCCATCAGCGCTGTTTCACCCAATGGAAAAGAAGCCGTAGGTTTGAACTATTCTCGATTAAGGGCTACTCGAACAGACTATGGATACGGAGGTGACGGTCAAGATGCACAAACGGATATCGCATTTCCGGACAATGACGGAATTATACATATTGACCTAGAAACCGGGGAAACGAAGCTCCTCTTGTCAATCCAAGATGTTCAAAGCATGGTCCCCGAATTGAAGGAAGGTTCTATAGAGTATTTTGCCCACGTGGTTTATAGTCGCGATGGGTCCAAACTATCCTGGTTAGCCCGGGGGTTTCCTGAATGGAATACGACCACCTTTACCGTAAATAGGGACGGTACAGGTCTGGCTCGGGCATTTCCCGATAACTGGGCAGGCTCGCACTATGACTGGCTGGATGGAGATCAGTTAATGGTAACAGCAAGCTTCGAAGGAAAACAATACGCCCATGTACTGTTTACCGTGGGGCAACAGAATTATAAAAGACTGGGAAATGGTCTTCTTGATTACGACGGCCACGGCACATTTTCACCAGACGGTAAATGGATGATCACCGATTCCTACCCCTCGGGTGGTGCTAAAGAACAAAGGCTTTATTTAATGGATATGAAGACAGAAGCCGTATTACCCTTAGGGCGATACCACCATCCCGATGAATACCGCGGTGAAAAGGGCTGGACACGATGTGATCTACACCCCCGCTGGAGTCCGGAGGGAAATATCCTTGGGGTAAATTCAGTTTTTAACGGTACTCGCCAAGTCTATATTTTCAAATTTGAATAGTCGTATGTGAGTAAAACGAGGGGAAAATCGTAAATGATTGTCAAAAATTTTCCCAAAGCGTGATCTCTCACCCCGTAAGCTTCTTGAAGTCCCATGTTTACGATGAAGAAGCAAATGTTGATTGATGGGCATCAGTTGCCGGTAATCCTGCGTAGAAATGTAGTCAGTATCGATAACAACCCCGTGTTATGGTCTTTTATTAATCAAAATCCCCTTCGTAATACCCAAAAACTAATAGACTACATTCAAGCGGATTATCAGAAAATATTTGGTAAAAAGTTTCCCCTATCCGACAATTCGTTCATTATGGAGATCTGGGGACATATGTATTTCGAGAGCTTCTTGGTAAACTATAAAAAATGGGGGAAGGTGCTCTTCCCCTTTGGATTATACCAGCGCTTTGTCAAAGCCTGCGATAAAATCGACTGCGGTGTATCAAAAATTGACCGCAATCGATGGTTATGGGATTTTCTAGCTTTTCTTACTCCAGTTGTCGGTCGTATGATACCTAAAAGACGACCGAGCTTTTAAACATTTTTATCCAGCTGTAACCCATCTAGATGGCCCGTTATGAAGGCGACTTCATCTTGCGTCAAACTGACGTCAATCGCTTTGGCGTTACTTATGGCCTGTTCGGCATTTCGAGCTCCCACTAGTAAGGCTGAAATCCCCGGTTGTTCCAAAGTCCATCGTAATACAAGTTGTGACAACGCTACTCCCTTTTCCTGGGCTAATGGATTGATCTGATCGAGGAATGCATTCACTTTGCTGAGGTTCGGTTCTTTGAAGTAATACAGGTTCGCTCGATGATCCCCTTCCGCAAAAGTGTAACCGCCCCTGATTTTTCCGGATAGAATCCCTCTTTCCATAGGGCTATAGGCTAAAATAGACAAATTATTGTCGATACAATAAGGTACGACCTCCTTTTCTAAATCGCGTTTGATCATGCTGTAGGGAACCTGATTCGAAACCAGTTGGATGTATTTGCTTGCTTCTTCCAAAAGCGGAACATCGTAATTGCAAACGCCTGCATAACGGATTTTTCCTTGTCGGATTAATTCAGCCATGGTTCCCATTATTTCGTCCATGGGGGTACTAGGGTCGTGCCAATGTATTTGATATAAGTCGATATAATCTGTACCCAGCCTTTGGAGACTTTCATCAACCTCTTTGAGAATCCCTTCACGGCCTGAATACTTATGCATATTTATGTCTCGACCACTGTTGTCTTTACTTTTAAAATGAAAGGTGCCCTTGGTCGTGTCCCAGCGTAATCCATATTTGGTCAAGATCTGTACCTTGTCGCGTGGAATGTCCTTGATGGCCTTTCCTACGATGCTCTCACTTAATCCTTGTCCGTAGGCTGGTGCCGTGTCAATACTGGTCACACCCAAATCATAAGCTGCCTGAATAGCCCTAACCGCGTCTTGTTCTTCGCTACCTCCCCACATCCATCCCCCTGCTGCCCAGGCGCCAAAGGTGATGGCCGAAACTTTTAAATCAGAATTTCCTAGTAATACGTATTTCATACCAAAATATAGAACCGTTTAACATAACTTTTCACAAAACTAGGAAATTTTGATACGACAAATGGTTTAAATTACGGCGATCAGTCTCAGTCCTATTTATTCTCAACCCCATTAGACTAAGATTAAGATAATATTTTTCCTTCTGCTAGGAGCATTTCAAGCCTTACCGGCTGATTTACCCTAGGCTATTTTTTGCATTTCGGTTAAGCGATAATAAACGCCTTTCGGGTGCTCTAATAAATCATGATGACTTCCTTTTTCGACAATTTCACCATCCTGAAGTACAATAATTTCATCCGCTTCTTTGATGGTGCTTAGTCGATGAGCAATGACGAGGGTTGTCCGGCCGCGCATCAAATTATTTAATGCCGTTTGGACCGATTTTTCGGATTCCGTATCCAGTGCGGACGTTGCTTCATCCAAAATCAAGATGGCAGGGTCTTTAAAGACGGCTCGAGCAATACTGATTCGTTGTCGTTGCCCCCCTGATAAACGTATCCCTCGGTCCCCAATAACGGTATCGTAACCATGCTCGGTCTGCATGATAAAATCGTGGGCATTCGCGATTTTCGCAGCTTCAATAACTTTTTCGCGATCAGCATCTGGATGACCCAGGGCTATATTATTATAAATGGTGTCATTAAACAGTATGATTTCCTGAGTAACGAAGCTCATGTGTGACCTCAGGGACTCCATCTTTATTCTGTTAACATTGATTCCGTCAATCAAAATCTCTCCCTCGGTGGCTTCATAAAACCGTGGAATCAAATCCGCAATGGTCGATTTCCCTACACCGGATGGTCCTACAAGTGCAATAATTTTACCTTTTGGAATCTCAAGGTTTACATTTTTAAGTACCGGCTTATTCGAATAGCTGAAGGATACATTTCTAAATTCGATCTTGTCGTTAAAAGTTTCCAAGGTGATCGCATCGGGCGCATCCTTGATCTCTACCGGATGATCCAAGATTTCGAGGATTCGTTCACCCGAAGCCTGACCAATTTGAATATTGGATAATGCCGTGACAATGGCTTTGGCAGGGCGTAAGATTTGAGAGAAGATGGCAATAAAGGCGATAAACGAACTGGCCTGCAATGTATTGCTCTCGTCTAGTACCAAAGTGCCGCCATAAATAATGATACAAGCAACAACAAAAACTCCCGAGGTCTCTGAAAACGCAGGCGCTAATTCGCGTCTTTTGAAGTTGGTTAGTGTAGCTTTTCGATAAAAGTCATTCTCATCGGCAAAACGCTTAGTCAAAAATCGAGTGGCGTTAAACGATCGAATGATTCGCATTCCCAGCAGCGTTTCGTCGATTAAGGTTAGCAAGCGGCCCGCCGAAGCCTGAACCTCGGAAGCTTCTTTCTTTAGCCGCTTCGTCACAGCCGCAATAGATATCGCCGATAAAGGGATCACAAATAAGGTAAAAAGAGTAAGCTCCGGACTGATCGAAAACAAGGCAATGAAATAGCCCGCCATCACATAAGGTTCTTTGAAAACCACTTCCAAGGAACTTGCCGCCGCACCTTCAACTCCGTATACATCGTGGTTTAGACGTGAAATTAAATCACCTTTATGCTCCTTTGTAAAATAGCCCAGGTGAAGATCGTTGATCTTTTCAAAAAGGGCTTCGCGCAGTCGTTTCACCAGAAGGGTTCTCGCACTGATCATACTCCGTTGTGCGAAATAGCGAAATAGATTGGTGAAAATAACCGCCGTAACAATCATACCTGATAGGAAATAGAGCGCATTGCGGGGGTTACTCTGCTTGAGTTGGTAAACGAAATAATAGAAATAGTCTTTCAGGTAGCTGGCAGAAAGCTTTAAATCGGGGGGACTTGCATACTTTTCGCCCGCTTCGATGGCTCCTGAGTCGAATAGAAAATTAAGTAGTGGTATAATGAGCGCAAATTGAAAAACGCTAAAAAACACGCTCAATATGGTAAATACTACAAAAGGAACTATGAATTTATGATATGGTTTAGCGTACCGTAGTAGCCTAAGATATATTTTCATATGGATAATTCCCTTCTCAAAGGGGTATTAATTCAAAATGGTTGTCTATCGTGTGTTTTTTATAGGGAACGATAGACTTCTAGATATTGTTTTGCTGCCTTGTGCCAACAGAAGGAATTTGCCCTTTCCCGAATCACGTGCTCCATGCGTTGTGAACTGTACTGCTCCATTCCCTTTTCAAATACATGTTGCATATGATCGGCGGTGAAATCGGAGAAATAAAAAGCAGCATTGCTACCGATTTCCGGAAGGGAAGCTCTGTTGGATAAAAACACAGGTTTCCCTACCGACATCGCCTCCGCGACCGGTAGCCCAAAACCCTCGGCGATGGAAGGAAAGGCAAAGGCATAACAATTCCGGTAATACCATGATTTTTCGTATTCGTTGATGTTGCCCAGTAATCGAAGACTATTTTCCACTTTTAGGCCTTTGGCAAGTGACCAGATGTAATTTAAATAACTACGGTCTTGCGCTGTTCCAGCAATAATTAGCTCCAGGTGTTTATTAAACTTCAAAAGCGGTACTAAAACATGGAAGTTTTTCTTACGGCAAATAGCACCCAATGAAAACAAAAAAGGCTTACGCGGACGATAAGACTGAGGTTCTAACTTTGGCGGACTCAAATGATTATTGCCGTTGTGAATCATGTAAACCGGTTTGTCTCCAACCTTGCAATGGGTTAAAACATCTTTCCGACAGAATTCCGAGATACATACGATCGCATCGCTTCGGTCTATGTTTTCCTGTAAGTGCCGTAAATGTTTTTTGACCTTAGAGGCACGTTTCTCCTCGTAAAGAAAATTAAGATCGTGGATGGTAAGCACCACTTTTATTTTTTTATTCCGCTTTGGCAAATAGTGTGTGCTCTGATAAGTAGCATGCCAAATATCATATCCATTCGTAGAAGGCATCCAGAATTTTTGCAGGGAATTCTGATAGATAATATTCTCATTTCCCCAAATATCTCTACCCGAATATGGATAAAAATAGCTAATTCTCTCCTGAGTTTTATCAATATTATGATTTAAATGTTTTCCTAATTGATAACAGAAATGATACAATCCTGAATGTTCATATTTCATTCTTTCGCAATCAAATATTATATTTTTCATAGCATTTTAATAAAAATATGAGACAGTAATATCATATCCCAATTCATCCTTTAATGGGTCAAAATGTGACAAAAACTTTAGCGTAATTAATTTCTCATAACGTTTTAAATCGACATCATTAACCTCTCGTATGGGTTATTAATATCACTTAAAACTACATTAGCAGTTAGATGAAAAAAGTTGGTATGATTCTCTAATAGTAACTGTATTCCTGTTTGTTGATCATTATATAATTCATTTAACCATTTACAACGTTATTAATAATAAAGTGATCATCGTACATGATGAATAGATTTATTCGTTGTGAAAAAGGTTGTAATGACTTTCAAAAATTTTAGCTTTTTATTTTTCTGACTAAAGTTGAGTGCGATGTCGTCAATTATCATTGATTGTGATTTGATGAAGTTTCCCAACTCCGGGTTATTTCATTATTGTAAAAATCTTGGAGAAAATTTACCTATACATATTCCCGATGGGGTTCAAGCTGTTATGTATGTGCCTCCATCCGCTGAAACCGTATTTAAAGAGAAAAAAATACGAACCATAACAGAGAAAAAGTGGCACAGGCTTTGGAAGCCCTTTCTCTTAGATTGCAGAGTGTGGCATGCTCCCTTTCAATCGGGGAGGATGATCCCCAACATTAAGCTATTTAGACACATAAAAACCGTGCTCACAATTCACGACCTCAATGTGTTACACGAAGGGAAACCGGAAGCAGAACAAAGAAAAAGTATCAGACATGTTCGTAATTTGATTTCTAAAAGTGACTATGTGGTGTGTATATCCGAGTTCACCAAAAAAGACGTAGAAGAACATTGTGACCTAGGCAACAAAAAAGTAAAAGTCATCTATAATGGTATCAATCCCCTTGCCCAACCCAAAGCACCTTTTAGCCATGTGAAACCCAAGAGACCCTTCCTATTCGGGATCGGATATGTTAATCCAAAGAAGAATTTCCACGTTCTTTTGGACCTGGCTAATCAAATGGAGGGTTGGGAAATAGTGATATCTGGTAGGCTCGACGACCCTGATTATATCAAGCAAATTGAAAATAGAATTGCTCGCTTAGGACTGGAAGATAGGTTTCATTTGACTGGACCTATTTCAGAAGCAGAAAAAAGTTGGTATATGCATAATTGTACGGCATTTGTACATCCCTCTTTAGCAGAGGGTTTTGGATTGCCAGTGCTCGAAGCAATGTCAGTTGGAAAGCCCGTTTTCTTATCTGATCGAACATCATTGCCTGAAATCGGCGGCGATGCTGCTTTTTATTTTAGAAACTTTTCACCTGATTATATGAAGAACCTGATATTGGATGGAATCCAATTGTTTAATGATAATCAAATGGAAACGCTCGTAAAGAATCACGCACTTAAATATTCCTGGAATGAGGCTGCTAAGGAGTATGCTAAGATTTATAGTGCATTGCTCTAAATTTTGTTTTGCAGTTGCAATTACACTAATATGATTTTTCGAAATCATATTTCATTAGAAAGTTAAATTCAAAAAAACGTGCATTCATCAATGGTTTGGAAGTAAAATAGAAGGGGAACCGTAAATTAATTCGGTAATATTTTTTAGAAAGGTAGATTTTTAGGACATTCGTTAGAGTATTTAAATTGCTTTTTGAACCATAAATAAATTTTACGCTAATGGGTCCTTTTTTGACCATTCAGGATATCGGCAAATTTACCAGCTATGAATTTGAAACGGTATGTCGGACCTATGCTTGTTTTGCTCCTCTTCACGATCAGGTCGGTGTTGCCAGGGTATTAACTCGGTATAAAATGTTTGTCGATGTAACGGACATCAGCCTGGTACCCCATTTGATTTTGGATGGTTTTTGGGAAACGCCTGTTACGCAGTGTTTGACAAAAATTGTGAGGGAAGGAGATGTTTGTATAGATATAGGAGCACATCTTGGTTATTTTTCAATATTGATGTCAGCCCTGGCCGGGGATCGTGGTAAAACGTATTCTATAGAACCCAATCCACGTATTGCTTCGCTTCTGCACAAGACCTCAACCATCAATCACCCGGGCTTTTTCGTTTGGGAAGGGGCGGTGAGTAACCAGGCCGGCACCTTGGAAATTTTTGTACCCCAAGAGAAATCGGGGGATGCGAGCATGCTAATCCGAGCGCCTGAAGATGTCTCAGCCCTAACCGCTTATCGCGTTAACTGTTTACCTCTGGATCAATTTTTAAAAGAATTGGCCGTCAGTCGGGTCGATGTTATCAAAATGGATGCGGAGGGAGCCGAACCCTTTATCTTTGAAGGGATGGATGAAACGCTGAAGTTCAATAAGGATCTAAAAATCGTAATGGAATATAGTCCGCATTTATATACGGATATAGAACGTTTCAATCGGTTTTTGGTGGACAGGTTTGAGGTTTACCGCATACATTCCGGTTTTGTGTTGGACAAGATCGACCTTGTTGAGTTGCAGACTTACCAGTCCCGCAAGTCACATTTAGACCTACTACTATTGCCTATCGGCTATCAATTCCCCGAGGAAATCTCCAATTAAGCCGAATTTCGGGTTTCAAGAACGGTAAAGTGAAAATTTCTGCGGGTGACTTTTATTGTATATTCTTACTATTTCGTACCTTTGCAGTCCTTCACGCTAAGAAGGTTATTTTTCAACTAAATTTCGGCTTAAATGACCGCTAAGCCGATGTATTCAAGGTCGTCTAAAAATTTTATATGTCAGATAACTCAAAAAACCAAGGCAACCCCGATTTTGACTGGG
>JBAYRB010000075.1:0-8784 GCA_041676905.1 Spirosomataceae bacterium | reverse complement strand
ATGGAGACAATTATAAAAAAAACACTTTCTGAACTGCCACCAAAGTGCCGTGTCGTGTTTACTTTAAGTCGAATGGAGGGTAAAAAAAATCAAGAAATTGCCGACCTTCTGGGGATGTCGATTAATACCGTAAAAAAACAAAAACAGAAAGCACTGGAATTGCTAAGGTTACGACTAACGCCTGAATTATTATCTTTTCTACTCATACTCCCAGCTTTGTAAAGCGTATTCTCCCAATAGCAGGATGCCATTTGTCGGTACTTGATGACTCATGATATTCCGCAATTATTTATCCGAAAACAGAACCAATCAATTTTAAGTAAGTAGAATTATTTTGATAAAAACTATTCGAGGTGGTCGGGTCATTTTTCGTATCCGATTGAAATCCAATAACTCTGCCCGAAATTCGCTTATATAAATATTGGAATATTCAAAGAAAAATAAGGGGAGGGTATTAAGGGAACAAAATAAAATCAAAAAAAAATGAAAGAATTTTTATCCGAATTAAAATCTCAGGTGTCTCTACTAATGAAATCGGGAAATGATGGAGAATTACGAAGAATATTATGAAATCAGTGAATTGATCGTAAAGTACCTTCGTGGAGAATTAAACGATCTAGAAAAGGAACGACTCTCCGAATGGCGAAGTCGGCAAGAAGCTAACGAGCGGTTGTTCCAACGATTGACAAAGGGACAAGATCTGCTAGAGGAGATCCCCAAGTATCATTTCCAGGGTAGGGAAGAAGCCGTTCAAAATTTCTTGAAGCGTATCTCTTTAAGTAGGCCAAGATGGTCTACGTATAGAAGATACGTTAGCTATGCAGCGGCTGTTATTTTGCTAACTGCTTTATTATTTTACCTTCTTCCGGAAAGCAAAAATCGAAACCAGTGGGCGGTTCATACGGAGATGGAGTTAATGCCGGGGGGAAATCGTGCGGTTTTGATACTGGAAGGGGGTAAGGAAATCGATTTGGATAATGCCGAAACGGGTGAAATTGCCAGGCAAGGACATGCCGTTATTTCGAAGTCAGAGGAAGGTTATATCGCCTACAATTTGGTACAATTGGGGCTTGAAAAGAATTCCCAGGAAGTGAGTTATAACACCATTGCCACCCCTAGAGGAGGAAAATATCGATTGCGTTTACCGGATGGTAGCAGGGTATGGTTAAATGCCCATTCTACGTTGACCTTTCCCATCGAGTTTAAAGGAGAGGAACGAAAAGTGGAGTTGAAAGGAGAGGCATTTTTCGAAGTGCAGCATATTCCAGGAAAGCCTTTTCGCGTCGAGTCAGGAAAACAAACCGTAGAGGTATTAGGCACTGAGTTTAATGTAAACGGTTATTCCGACGAAAAAGGAATAACCACCACCTTGGTAAATGGAAAGGTTAAAATAAAATTGAATGTAGAAAAAGGAACATCGAAAATTGATGATGTAACCTTAGCGCCCGGACAAAAGGCATTGGTTGAAAATCGTTCCAACGATATCCTTATTTCCGAAGCTGATATCGAGGAGTCTATTGCTTGGAAAAACGGTCATTTCCAGTTCAACGATACCGATTTAGGTACCATCATGCGCCAAATAGCCCGGTGGTATGATGTCGATGTTGAGTATAGGGGTGACGTAGCTGGCATTCGTTTCAGGGGGAAAATCCCCCGGGATGTACCCGCATCTCAGGTGTTCGAAATTTTAAAAACAAGTGGTATAAATATCGAAACAGAAGGCAGAAAAATCATTGTAAGTAACTAAACCCGGTTTCTACCAACCAGGTTGGGAAGGAACCAAAGTGCATTACAATAAAAAAGTGCCGGAGTGTTCCCAGCACTCACGGCACATCGTTGGAATGCACTGACTCATTCAATGAGGCCAGTTTTAAATTGTTCACATTCATTCATCCAACGTAAACAAAAGTATGGATAATTTTATCATTTACCTATCCGAAATGCGCCGTAAAAAGCGTGATTTCAGGGTCGGATCTATCTTTTCGAAGTTGCCGGCCAGAATGCTTTTCCAAAAAAAGTTCATCATGAGGCTGAAGTATGCTACTTTATTGATCCTAATTTCATGCCTGCATGTATTTGCTAGTGGGCATGCGCAAAAGGTGAATTTGTCAGCCAAGAACTCAACGATGCTCGAAGTAATGGAGCAAATTGAGAAACAAACAGGCTATTCGTTCTGGTTACAAACCCACCTATTGCGAGACAAAGCCAAGGTGAATATCCAGGCTAAAAATGCGAATCTGACCACCGTTCTCGACAAGTTGTTTAAAAAGCATAAACTGGAATACACCATTATTGACAAGACGATCGTCGTAAGGTCTGCAAAATCGGAAACCTCGTCATTAGATCCGGATCAATCAGCCCGCCTCCTTGAGTCTAAGCCCATCAATGAACGAATTCAATGGCCAGAAAGAATCGAAAGGAATCAAGCTGAAATGGTGCACAGACGCTTGGTGGAACAAGAAGTGAAGGGTACGGTGAAGGACGAATCCGGGGCAGGACTTCCCGGGGTAAGTGTGATGGTTAAAGGTACTCAGCGCGGTGTGTCGACCGACGTCAATGGGAATTTTAGTCTGATGGTGCCGGATCAAAATGCAGTCCTTGTATTTTCTTTTGTCGGGTACCTGTCGCAGGAAGTCATCGTAGGTAGTCGCTCTACCCTCGAAATTCAATTGGAGCCCGACTTGAAAACCCTCGATGAACTGGTAGTTATTGGTTATGGTGTCATCAAAAAAAGTGACCTTACCGGATCTGTTTCCCAGGTAAAAGCGAAGGAATTAAATGCATTTCCTAATGCCAATGTGCTCCAATCACTGTCTGGACGCGTGCCAGGTTTCCATGTAAGACAAAGCTCAGGTGCGCCTGGCGCCGGAATTAGTGTCCGGGTAAGAGGAGGTAACTCCATTCAGGGCTCCAATGAACCCCTTTATGTCATCGACGGCTTTCCTGTGGATGGAAACCCGACACACTTAAACAACGCTGATATAGAAAGTCTGGAAATTCTGAAAGACGCGTCTGCGACAGCCATCTACGGGTCGAGAGGTGCTAACGGTGTTGTGTTAATTACCACACGCAAAGGGAAAAAAGGGAAGACACAGGTAGACTTTGAAACCAGCTACAGTAGTCAGAAACTTATCAAAAAGCTGGATTTGATGAATGCTCGTGAATATGCGCAATTTTACAATGAGCAGGCTATCAATGACAATATACAACCCTTTTTCACGGAAGAGGAGATTAATAATATGGGAGAGGGCTTCGACTGGCAAGATTTTGTCTTTCAACGGGCTCCACTGCTGACCTCTTCATTAAATGTCAGTGGGGGTAACGACAAGACTTCCTTTTCTATTTCAGGTAGTGTATTCGGTCAACAGGGAATCGTAAAGGGAAGTAACTACAATCGCTATTCCTTACAAACCAATATTTCACACAAAGCTAGTGATAAGTTTACGATCGACCTTTCTACGACCGCAAGTCGACTCATGACCAAACGAAAAGACAGTGGTGGAGGTTCTAGGGGTAATTCAATGATTGCAGCAGCTATTTCAGCCCCACCTACCTTGACCCCCTACAACGAAGATGGATCTTATCGGGTACTCTCTACGGCATATCCATTTATCGCGACGGATATTCGCAACCCCATTAATTTTATTAACGAACAAAATAATTCGATAAGAGCCAATGTATTATTGGCGAATCTTAGTCTGTCCTACAAAATCTTGCCCGATTTGATCTTAAAAGTAGCGGGAGGGATCGAGAATCGGGACGATAGAACCGACAATTTTACCACACGTAATTTCTTCAATTCTCAAGGGATAGCGAATGTTAGCACGAGTCAATTTACCAGCATTCTAAACGAAAACACCTTGAATTATGTGAAGACATTTGGTGAAAAACATAGCTTGAACGTATTGGCCGGGGTCACTTATCAGGATTTTACCCGAACCGGTCTTAGCGCGGGCGGCACCGGATTTTTGAGTGACATCTTTGAAACCTATAACATCGGTGCAGCTGCTAACCAAAATGTAGCGAATTCTTCCTATACCAAATCGGTGCTGGCTTCCTACCTTGGTCGGATCAATTATGCCTTTGATAATCGTTATTTAGCCACTGTTAGTCTACGACGTGACGGTTCTTCCGTCTATAGCCCGGGATCGAAATGGGGTTATTTCCCTTCGGCTGCATTGGCTTGGAGAGTGTCGAATGAAGCCTTCCTTACCGACAATCCACTCATTTCTGATCTAAAAATTAGAACGAGTTGGGGGCTCACGGGTAGCCAAGGAGTGAGTCCCTATATGACCCTGAATAACCTATCTCCCAATCGCACTATTTTTAACGATGGTTTTGCTAATACCTTTTCTCCGGGTACCCGTCTTCCCGGAAACTTAAAATGGGAAACCACAGAGCAGTTTGATGTAGGAGTGGATTTAGGCTTGTGGAGTAACCGCGTTTTAATTACGGCTGACTATTACCTCAAGAAAACAAGAGATCTCCTCAGCACTGTGTCATTACCTTCATCCCTGGGTTATACCAACACGACGATGAACGTCGGTAGTATCCAAAACCAAGGACTTGAATTAGGCATTGACGCGGTTGCCATCAATAGCGGTGACTTCCATTGGGACTTAAATGCGAACATTGCCTTTAACCGAAATAAAGTCTTGAGTTTGTATGGAGGAGAGGATATCTTACGTGACAATATAGGGGTGATTATTGTTACGGATGCTACCAGCATTTTAAGGGAAGGTCGTCCTGTGGGACAATTCTGGGGGTATCGGGAAGCAGGTTATGATGCAAACGGTTTTATCGTATTTGAAGACACCAATCAGGACGGTAGTTTGACACAGGCTGATAAGACTTACATCGGTGACCCGAATCCAAACTTTCTCTATGGTTTGAATTCAGTCATGACGTATAAAGGATTTGAATTCTCCATGTTCTGGCAGGGGTCTCAGGGAAATGACATTTTTAATGCGAGCGCCATTACCAATACCATGGACTACGGATTTGGATTGAACATGCCCAAGTCGGTATTTTATAACCATTGGACTCCCGATAATCCAGATGCAGCCTATCCGAAGATTAGCCTACGCTCTCCCGTTCGCATGTCCGATCGATTTATTGAGGACGGGTCTTATTTAAGACTGAAGAATATTTCACTGGCGTATAACCTCAATACCGAATTGATTCAATCCAAGGTATTCCGCCATATTCAAATCTATGTGAGTGGTCAAAACTTATTGACTTTCACCAAGTATTCTTGGTGGGATCCAGAAACCAATTTCAGGATTGACCACAACAGTTATCCGGTGTCAAAATCAGTCACAGCAGGAATTAAGTTAGGATTTTAAGGTTTGAGCAGAGGATAAAAAAATTGAACATCATGAAGAATTTGAACTATATCAGATCGATAAAACAGCAATGGTGGAGGATTTGTGCGGCAATTGTGCTAATAGGCGGGTTAGGAGCTTGCGATAGCATACTGGTCGAAAAACCAAAATCGCTGGCTGTGGAAGTTTTTTACAATACCGCTGAGGAAGTGGAAACGGCAGTCAATGCAATCTATCGCCCCTTACGCATCAGTACTTTCGCCAATTATGTAGCCACCTTGGAGTGCCAGTCTGATTGGATGTATGGCCGGGGAAGTTGGACGCCACTTAGTGACTATCAAGGCTTAAATGATGCCAACATCACGAGGGTATCCGGTTTTTGGAACAGCTTTTACTTGGCAATCCGAGATGCCAATTTGGTCATACAAAATGCTCCTAATGGGTCGGCGATCAGTCAAGAAGACATTGATAAATATGTCGCTGAAGCTAAGTTTTTACGGGCATTCACCTACTTTCATTTGGTTCGAAATTGGGGAAGTATTCCCTTGAGAACAGAAGCTAACATGGACGAGAAGGATTTGCCCAAAAGCTCTGAATCCCAAGTGTACGATTTAATCGTTGCAGATTTGTTGGAAGCGGAATCCAAACTTCCCGACACCCCCAAGGATATCGGTAGGCCGTCGAAATGGGCAGCGAAATCCCTACTAGCCGATGTGTATCTGCAGTTAGGTAATTATCAGGAAGCGGCCAATCGATCTAAAGAGGTGATGGACTCAGGGAAATTCAGCTTGGTTCCGGTATCGTCTGTACAAGATTTCCAGTATAAACTATTTGGACCTGATATACTGACAACGCCCGAAGAAATATTCTATTTCAAGTATTCGCGCCTAGAAGGTCAGGGTAACTATATTCTCTGGATTTCCAATCACCCCAGTACCAATCTATTTAGTTTTGGAGGAGCGTATGCTGTCCATGGAGACAATGTCAATCCGAACTATATTAATTGGGATGATCTCGACTTAAGGAAAGGTATGTGGGATAATATCAATTTTGGATTAGGACCCACCACCCTGGTTAGTTCTAAATATGTTGATCCCGATGCCATTAGCCAGAGTGGCGCAGGCAATGATCAACCTGTCTATCGATTTGCCGATGTACTGTTGATTTATGCGGAAGCAGCAGCACGTGCAGAAGGGCAAGTATCTCCGCTGGCGTTGGAATCTTTGAATCAGGTTCGACGGAGGGCTTATGGTTATAATCCAACTGCTCCTTCGGAAGTCGACTATCAAAGTTCGGGCTCTACTGAGCAGTTTGTTGACCTAGTGGTGAAAGAAAGAGGTTATGAATTTTTGTACGAGGGTAAACGTTGGCATGAGTTGAGGAGAATAGGTCGTGTGAATGAACTGATCGGTTATGGAAAAAATAAAACAGTAGCTGAAAAGCACCTGTTGTGGCCTATACCACTTTCAGAGATGAACTACAATAATTTACTTGACCCAGCTACAGATCAAAATCCGGGTTATTAATGGAGGAAAATATGAGCCATAAAATGAAACGTAGAACCGCACTAGCGGCCTTGGGTACCCTTTCGGTAAGTGCACCCACCGTCTTGAAAGGGGAACGCCTGAAAGAACCCTACCGTGTGATCAAAAAAACGATCAAAACCGATATCTTGGTAGTCGGAGGAGGCACTGCCGGGGTAATTGCAGCCATCCAGGCGGGTAGGGGTGGAAGGAAGACGATATTGGTCGAAAATGGCAGTCAGTTAGGAGGGGTGACCACTACGGGTGGCGTCAATTTTCCAGGTATTTTCTTTGCCTGGGGAAAGCAGGTCATCAGTGGTATCGGTTGGGAATTGGTGCAAGAAGCTGTAGCAATGAACGACGACCCCTTACCTAATGTATCGATTCCTCATGGACGTCAACACTGGAGACATCAGGTTCGGGTAAACGGTCAGCTCTATGCGCTGTTAGCCGAAGAGAAAGTGAGGGATGCCGGTGTGGATATTCGCTATTATGAAACCCCCGTTTCTATAAAACCAATCCGAAATGGTTGGGAAGTAGTGACCGTGGGAAAAGGTACGGAGACAACCATTCAGACCAACCAACTTATCGATTGTACAGGGAACGCCTTCGCCACTTCCATGGCGGGCTTCGCCGTTCTTCGAGAAGCAGAAATTCAACCCGGCACACTGCAATTCAAATTGACCGGTTACGATCTTGATAAACTGGATTTTAAGATGATCGAAGCCCGCTATGCCGAGGAAGTAGCTAAAGGGAATTTGGTAAAAAAGGAGTTTTTGAATATCTCAGGCTTGCTACGAAATCACGGCGATAATGTCCAGCATATCGCTGGAGCCGATTCGACGACTTCCGAAACCCATACCGAAGCCAACATAAGGGGGAGGGCTTCTTTGATGCGAATGCTCCGTTTCCTTCGTACGCTACCAGGCCTGGAAAAAACCAAATTAATGGACGTTCAAAACGAAATCGCCGTCCGAGAAACCTACCGTATCGACGGTCAATATATTATTACCCATGAAGACTATGTCACGGGTAAATATTTTGACGACGCCGTCTCATATTCTTATTATCCGATCGATTTGCACGATGATAAAGGGGTCATTCCAAAGCATTTAGTGGAAGGTGTGGTTCCGATGATCCCCTTAAGAGCTTTGATCCCTAAAGGAAGCCGAAATTTTGTCGTGGCAGGTCGCTGTATTAGTAGTGACCGTTTGGCCAATTCAGCCTTGAGAGTGCAAGCATCTTGTATGGGGATGGGTCAAGCAGCGGCCGCCGCCGCCGTACTCGCAAACATCCAAGGCAAGACACCCGGCGAGGTTCCTTATGATGATCTTAAAAAAATGTTGGAGGAACATGGTGCAATAGTTCCCGTCAAATCGACGTAGTAATTAAATGGAGATTAAGGCTCGGTTGACGATAGGGGTAGTACTGTTTCTCTTGGTGTTCAAAGGGTATGGACAGTCTACCCCTATTCGTTATTTGAATAAACCGCTGATTGGCGAAAGGGTTACGCAAACCAACGAGTTTATCAGAACCTGGGAAGATTCCACCTTTTCCGATCTCATCTATCAACACTTATCTGACGACAATATCCCCGTATATTATTCCCGGGAGATCAAAACCAGCGTTTGTTTTGACGGGAAATGTCGACTTCTTGACATCATACTATATTGGAACCCGGTCGGTGGGTATCACGGTTTCGAACTTCCCCAAGGCGAGTTTCTCAGTAAAACGGACCATGATCCATTTACGGAGGAAGAATATAAGAGCCTGAACGAAATTCTATCGGATTCCCTGTCCCCACTGGCTGATTACAGTTTCGACGAAATTGTCCCCGGAACGGGGAATCCTCACGAGGTAGATGCTGTATCATCCGCAACGTTAAAGGAAATTCTAGATCATATTGTTCCCGGCGCTGCCTATACCACCTATCGATT
>JBAYRB010000074.1:0-8921 GCA_041676905.1 Spirosomataceae bacterium | reverse complement strand
TTAACCGTTACCACTGTTGAAGGTGACACCTATCAGGTAACTGCGGTAGACGAAACTTTAAAGAAAACCAATCTAGGAATGTTGAAGGCAGGCAGTTTGGTTAATTTGGAACGCTGTATGCCCGCTAATGGACGTTTTGATGGTCATATAGTTCAGGGTCACGTAGATATCACGGGGGTCTGCACTCAAATTGAAGATCAAAATGGTAGTTGGTTAATGGGGTTTTCTTACGAGGATAAAGGCACCGACGGAAATATAACGGTTGAAAAAGGTTCGGTTTGTGTGAATGGTGTTAGTCTGACGGTGATCAATTCCAAAGATACATCGTTTCAGGTCGCCATTATTCCCTATACCTTTGAGCATACCAATTTTCATCAATTAACAGTTGGGGACTTGGTTAACATCGAGTTTGATATTCTGGGGAAGTATATTCAACGGTTATTACAACGGGACCGGAAACCATATCTTGGCGGATAAAATATTCCTACTAATTTTACCGTTTATAATCGCAAGCGTTCAATTCTAAATGGCCAAAATAAGTACCAATTCAGTTAAAGATCTGCTGATTCATATCGGAATTATAGTCGCATTAGTATTGGTCCTGTTTTTGGCATTTTTCTTTGTATATCTTCCATTCACTACCAACCATGGAGAGTCGGTAACCGTGCCGGATGTACAGAAAATGGATGTCAGACAGGTCGGTAGTTTTCTGGCGGAAAAAGACCTAACCTATCATGTAAGCGACTGTACGTATGTTATTGGCGTGCCACCTTTATCGGTGATAAGCCAGTACCCCAAGCCGGGAGCGAAGGTAAAGGAAGGGAGGAAAATCTACGTAACGGTAGTCTCTCAATCGGTTCCCCGGATTAAAATGCCTAAGGTAACCGATATGTCTCACAAGAGCGCAGAATTGTTATTAAAGAGTAATGGGCTTGTGTTGGGGGAAATTCGATATGTACCAGATCTAGCCCATGGGTCGGTATTGAAGCAATTGTATAATGGAAAGGAAATCCAGCCGGGAGAGGAAGTGCCGAAAGGTTCGAAAATAGACTTGGAAGTAGGGCAAGGGTTAGGCGACTCAACCTTCCCAGCCCCTCAGGTGGTTGGTATGACTGAGGAAGAAGCAACCTTCCAGATTTTAGGAGCCAATTTGAAAATTGGACAAAAAATGATTGTACCGCCACCTAGTGAAGATACCCCACCGGGTACAGTCACTCGACAAAATCCTTCTGCCGGGAGTGCAGTAAGGGTAGGGCAGGAAATCGATATCTGGATCACGGATCCAGGTAGTGTGCAAGAAGAAAATCAATTTTAAGGAACTGGGATCTACTAGGGGTTTTCTTCGTTATGACTTTGAATGGTATTTCGTTCTGAACCCGAAAATTTATAAAATAATGGATATAACTGTTGAAGAATTAAGAAATCGATTAGAAGCCGGGGAGGAGCTTAATCTAATCGACGTTCGTGAAGAACACGAATTCGAATCGGATAATCTGGGAGCTTATCTGATTCCACTGGGTGAATTGCCCGAACGTATTGCGGAATTAGAAGGTTTAAAGGATAAGGAGGTTTTGATACACTGTCGGTCGGGTGCGAGAAGCGAAAAGGCCAAGCAATATTTAATTTCTCAAGGTTTTCAAAATGTACGAAATGTTTTGGGAGGAATATTAGCTTATCGCGAACTTGAACAAGAAGAAGAATAGCCTGAAAATCATTTAGTAAGCCCAAAGACTCCCTCGACTTAGGGGAGTCTTTTTTTGTTTTCTAAATTTTCAATCCCACAAGGCATCAGTAAATCCGTAGGGGTGGTTTCTTTAATAGAGTAAAATCGCGTGCTGGGATGTCAGGTTGCGGAACGCGATTAAACTATTGCGATTTCCTAAGCTCTGAATCTATTGAAACCGTTGCCGACATCACCGATGAAACCTTTTTCCGAATATTCTGCTGAGGAGTTGGCAATGGAGCGTTTGTTTATTCACTGGGTAAGGTACCCCAACGATCCGCCGTTTAAAAGCTATTGGGAGGGATGGCTAAAGAAATATCCCGAAATGGAAGACACCGTCATAGAAGCCAGAGAGCTGGTGCAAATGTCTTCCGAATGGCAATTTAAAAACTCCTTAACAAATGAAGAAGTACACTCACTTTGGGGTAGAATCCGATCGTCTATCGGACAAGTAAGTGAAATTAAATCATTTCGTACCCGATGGCTAATACTGAAAATAAGGCTATTGTATTATCGTTGGTATGTAGTGATCGCTGCGGCTTTATTTTTATTGCTTCTGTATCAATTCATGAAGTAACCAACGGCCGGCTAGGAATCGATCATATTAAGCATTTTAATTGTAGCCAAAATTGCGCTCACCGTTTGGTCACTGTCTAACCCTCTTGTTTTAAACTCAGTACCGTTGTCTAGTTGCCAGGTAATTACCGTTTCGCAAAGAGCATCTGTTTTACCACCGGGTGGGATTCGTACCATGTAATCACTAAGAGCAGGTAACTGTTTTTTACGTTGCTTGTAAACCCTTTTCAGTGCGTTCATAAACGCATCGTACTGGCCGTCACCTTGGGCATGTTCTTCAATGACGGTCGTCCCTATTCGCAGTTTCAGTGTAGCACTCGGCCGCATGTCTTTGCTATGACTGAGGAGATAGTTCTCAAGTACTACTTTTTCTTGGAGCTTGGAGTGATCGATAACATCACTGATAATATAGGGAAGATCTGCCTGAGTCACCGCTTCCTTGCGATCGCCTAGCTGAATGATTCGTTGAGTTACCCTTTTTAGATCTTCGTCTGAAAGGGTTATCCCCAGTTGTTTCAGATTATTTTCGATATTGGCTTTGCCACTGGTTTTACCCAGTGCATATTGGCGCTGCCTACCAAATCGCTCTGGAAGTAAATCGTTGAAATAGAGATTGTTCTTTTTATCTCCATCTGCGTGGATACCTGCCGTTTGTGTGAAGACGTTTTCACCAACGACCGGTTTGTTGACCGGGATTCTAAATCCGGAAAATGTTTCCACTAACTTACTTACCGAGTAAAGAGCTTTTTCTGATACTCCTGTGGTCAATTGAGGCATAAAGTCGTGTATCGCCGCAATCGCACTAGCCAAGGCCGCATTTCCTGCCCGTTCGCCCATGCCGTTGATCGTTAAATGTACACCAGCTGCACCTGCCCGCAAGGCTTCCATTACATTGGCATTCGCTAAATCATAATCGTTATGAGCGTGAAAATCGAAGTGAGTATCAGGGTAACGACTCACCATATCCCGGACGAATTCAAAGGTTTCAGCGGGGTGTAAGACACCTAAGGTGTCGGGAAGGAGGATTCGTTTAACAGGTAATGTTTGAAGAAATTCAACAAATTGATAAACATATTCCCGACTATGACGCATGCCATTACTCCAATCTTCGAGGTAGACATTCACGGCAATACCCCTTTCGTGGGCGGTTGTAATCACCAAACGCACCTCTTCGAAAAAAGTTTCCGGAGTTTTGTGAAGCTGGTGCGTTAAATGGTTCAGGCTTCCCTTGGTAAGCAGATTCATTACCTTGGCACCTGCATCCTCCATCCATTTTATGCTAACGTCACCATCTACAAAAGTGAGTACTTCAACCCGATGCAGCATATTTTCTTTGGCAGCCCATGCCGTAATGTTTTTTACGGCATTCAGTTCACCCTCACTCACACGTGCACTGGCGATCTCAATTCGATCGACTTTTAACTCGGTGAGTAGTAATCGGGCAATATGGAGCTTTTCGGCACTATTGAAGGAGATTCCACTGGTTTGTTCTCCATCACGTAGGGTCGTATCCATGATTTCGATGTAACGTTTTCCCGTCTCGGTTTTTACGTTATCCATCGATTGGACCAAAGTTGATTCAACAGAATTCATCATTTTTTCAGACCGTCTGAAGTCCTTTGCGACTACATGAGGGCTAGTATACCGCTTTTTCTGAGAATGCTAGGATTTCGTCTTTGATACTTTGCAGATAATCAATATCGTCGAATCCGTTCATTAAATTGTTTTTCTTATAGCCATTAATGTCGAACGACTCCGATTTTCCGGTTGCTTGAATAGTAATGGTTTGTTCAGGCAAATTTACCGTAAGGAGAGCTTTTGGATCGGCTTCGATGGCTCTAAAGATATCTTCCAAAAATTCGGGACTAACCTGGACGGGAAGTATGCCGACATTCAAACAGTTGTTACGAAAGATATCCGCAAAAAAACTGCTGACCACACAGCGGAAACCATAATCATATACAGCCCAAGCTGCGTGCTCACGACTACTCCCACTCCCGAAATTTTTTCCAGCAACTAGGATTTTCCCACTGTAAATAGGATTGTTTAAAATGAAGTCTTGAATAGGGTTCCCATCGCGGTCGTAACGCCAATCACGGAAAAGGTTGTCACCAAACCCCTTTCTTTCAGTTGCCTTTAAAAAACGCGCGGGTATGATTTGGTCAGTATCAACATTCTCTATCGGTAAAGGTACGGCTGTGCTTTCCAGTACCGTAAAATTATCGTATGCCATCTCGGTAATTCGATCAAATTGAGTTAAAAAAATTAATCTATCGCTAACGTACGGGGGTCAGT
The DNA here is from genome assembly GCA_041676905.1 of Spirosomataceae bacterium. Lineage (GTDB taxonomy): Bacteria > Bacteroidota > Bacteroidia > Cytophagales > Spirosomataceae > Ravibacter. Next base: position 4,327 of record JBAYRB010000074.1, on the reverse strand, counting down.
AACGACTCCGGTTACAGCTGCTGCGGCTGCCGTTAACGGGCTTGCCAATAGGGTTCGAGAACCTGGGCCTTGACGACCTTCAAAGTTCCGGTTGCTGGTACTTACAGCGAGTTTTCCGGCTGGAATCTTATCGTCATTCATTGCCAAACATGCGCTACATCCCGGTTGTCTGAGATTGAAGCCCGCATTGACTAAAATATCATAAATACCCTCTTCTTTAATTTGTGCTTCTACCGTGCGGCTACCTGGTACCAACCAGGCCGTTACGTTATCGGCTTTTCTACGCCCTGCAACGACTTTAGCAAATTGCCGGAAGTCTTCAATGCGACCGTTGGTACAACTGCCTAGGAATACGTAATCAACAGGTTTCCCTATCATATCTTCAAATTCGTTGAAGCCCATGTAATCCAAGGCTTTGCGATAGGTCGCGGGTGCTTCTCCGGCTTCTTGCGCTGAAGGAATTTTTTCACTAATACCTACCCCCATTCCTGGATTGGTACCGTAGGTGATCATGGGTTGAATGTCTTCGGCTTGGAAGGTAAGCTCTTTGTCAAAAGTAGCTCCTTCGTCGGTTTTAAGCGTCTTCCAATAAGCTAACATTCTGTCCCAATCAGCTCCTTTTGGCGATTTTTCACGCCCTTTGATATAGTTGAATGTCGTTTCATCAGGAGCGATCATACCCCCGCGAGCACCCATTTCTATACTCATGTTACAGACGGTCATACGACCTTCCATGCTCATATTTTCGAAAACCTCACCGGCATACTCGACAAAATAGCCGGTTGCACCACTCGCACTGATTTTACTAATGATATAAAGAATTACGTCTTTGGGAAGTACACATGGCCCCAATTGCCCATTGACCGTAATTCGCATCTTTTTAGGCTTCGGCTGCATAATGCACTGGCTACTTAGAACCATTTCAACCTCACTCGTACCGATACCGAAGGCAATTGCACCAAAAGCACCATGGGTACTGGTATGACTGTCACCACATACGATCGTCATTCCGGGCTGCGTAATTCCATTTTCAGGGCCAACCACGTGAACGATCCCGTTCTTAGGATTGCCTAAACCCCAGTGGCTAATACCGTATTCACGGGTATTGGTTTCCAAGGCTTTCAATTGGTTAGCACTGAGTGGATCCTGTACAGGAAGATGTTGGTTAATAGTAGGGGTATTATGGTCGGCAGTGGCAAAGGTACGTTCTGGGAATAGAACACTCAGACCTCTTTGTTTCAGACCTAAAAATGCAACAGGACTGGTAACTTCGTGAATAAAATGCCGGTCGATAAATAGAACATCCGGGCCGTCTTCGATCTTTCGCACCACGTGCGCGTCCCAAACTTTATCGAACAATGTGGTAGGTTGAAAACTCATAATTGTTACTTTTTTATTTCTATGTGGGCCTAATTAACAAAGTTCGTCAAAAAACTGTAAACAAACTCAGAATTAATGCAAAAACAGTACTTTAACACTTATTTATATAGGTTGTCACTTTTTTCTATTTGGCCGTAAATGGCTGAAATTTAGATAGATGTGCCTTGTGTTGATTGTTCATACGCCACATACAAAAGTTGGGCTATTCTGATATTTATAACAGAAAAAAATAAGCATTCTATTTACGTTCATTTCTGTCACCTCAAGCCAAGGCTTTCAAGGAAGGTAAATCGCCTCTTGAGCAATGCTTTAAGTTAAATGATTTCGACAATGAGTCGGGTTGCATTTTCATCTTTTCTTATTTTCAAAAGCTAGTTTACCGCGATCCAGAAAGGCAGCAAAGTTTTGGGGGTTTAGATCGTAATGGGTCGGCGGAACCAAGAGCGACCCGTCATGGTCGACCAAGCAATAATAGGGTTGGGCATTGTTGTTATAGCGGACGATTTGAATATCCGCATTTCGAGCGCCAATCGTCTTTTTTACTCGATTATCGAAGGATGAAGTGTACCATTCCGACTCGGGTAGCAGCGTTTTATCGTCAACATACAGCGCCACAATGACATAATCATTTTGCAGTCTTGATAATACATCCGGATGGCTCCATACCCTAGCTTCCATTTCCCGACAATTCACACAGCCGTGACCTGTAAAATCAATGAATATAGGCTTCCCAGTTTTTTTTCCGTGTTCCAAGGCTTGTTCCAGTTCGAAAAAGCCGTTGAGACCGTGGGGAAGTTTGAATAAGTCCCCATACTTGACAGTTGTTAGGTCTGTCGCATCTTTAGTTGGGGCTACGGTAGAGGCGGTGTATAAATCGAAATCTTGCGTAGTTTGCGGAGGTAGGTAACCCGCCAGAGCTTTTAAGGGAGCGCCCCACATCCCCGGAATCATATACACTACGAAGGTGAAAGTTACTATGGAAAGCAATATCCGCGGAACACTTAACTTTTCAATGGGGGAATCGTGAGGGGTGCGAATTTTGCCCAGTAAATAGAAGCCGAGGAAGGAAAATATCACAATCCAGAAAGCGAGGTAAATTTCACGGTCCAAAATTCGCCAGTGGTAGACCTGATCGGCGATACTGAGAAATTTCAATGCCAAGGCCAACTCTAAAAAACCAAGAACCACCTTTACAGTATTCAACCATCCTCCCGATTTGGGAAGACTTTTTAGCCAGCCTGGGAAGAGCGCAAATAGGGTAAATGGAATGGCGAAGGCCGCTGAATAGGCAATCATCCCAACGATGGGTTTGATTACCTGACCGCCTGCTGACGCCACTAATATACTACCTGCGATCGGACCCGTACAAGAAAATGATACCAATACCAACGTAAACGCCATGAAAAACACGCCGGTAAGTCCACCTTGATCCGCTTTCGAATCAATTTTATTAATCAACGAACTGGGGATTACGATTTCAAACATGCCCAGGAAAGCAAGTCCGAACATGAAAAATATCAGGAAAAAAAGCACATTGGGAATCCAGTGAGTGCTTAAAAAGTTGGCGAAAGCTGGGCCGTTGATCCGTGAGACGATGACACCAATGAAGGTATAAATTAGTATGATGGACGCACCGTAAACCAAAGCCTTTTTTCTGCCATTTTCTTGCTTAGTGAAATAGGTAACCGTCATGGGGATGACAGGGAATACACAAGGTGTCAGTAATGCAGCAAGACCAGCAAGAAATGCCGCCAACGCAAAAGCCCACAATGAAGAATCACTTCCGCTTTGCTCGGTAACCATGGGGAAATCTTCCTGGATAACCGTGTTGGTATCAACGGCGACGGCTTCCTTATTCTCATCAGATTCTATTACACCTTCACCCGAATCGTTTGAAGGGGAGGCAGTTTCTAGGGATATTGAAGTAGTTGTGGGCGGGGTCGTTTCGGTAACTGTCGACGCCTTTGGTTTTTCCTGCACATTCAAGCCGGAAATAAGGAATTCATCATTACCAGGCACACAAAGGCCGGAAACGTTACTGCAGGTCAAAAAATCAATTTCGCCCTGAATAACCGGATTCTTGTCTAAAATCTTAATTTTCTGGCGAAAGGTAGCCCGGTTTTCAAAGTAGGTAATATCAGCTTCCCATATCTTGTCGTATTTTTTCTGCGCACCGATCGGGACTAACTTTCCAACTACTTCAAAGGAAGGATGGGGCTCGAAGGTAATCGAAGTAGGTGTAGGCCCTAAGTCCGGATCGATGTCCGAAGAGTAAAGATACCAATCTCTATCGATAACAGCACGTAGGACAATTTCAATTTCATCCCCTATTAGGACCTCTTTTGTAGAGGCGGAAACTTCAAAATTTGCATGCTTTTGAAATTGAGCACTTACATTCAGACTGGAAAGAAAAAGCAGAAAAAAAATATAGGGCCGTATGACTCGCATAATTAATGACTTCATTTAGCTTATAACAGTGCTAAAGCATACCCGATTCCTGTGGAATGTTAATAAACGTTATTCCGATTTGCCCGATGAGGAAGTGAGGTTGTTTGTATCCCATATTGGCAAAGTTAACGTTTTTATTGGGATAAGGCCTGCGGTTCTATGATGGCTGTATTCAGTTTACACTAAGTACCGAAACAGTTCGGGCTGATCGTTGACGTATTCAAACACAATACCCCCTTCTTTCATCCGGTCCACAAGCGTATGGTAATCCTCTTTCCGTTTCAATTCTATTCCGACTAAGGCAGGCCCCTGCTCTTTATTCGTCTTCTTGATGTATTCGAAACGGGTAATATCATCGTCGGGGCCTAATACATTCAGAAACTCTCTTAAGGCACCCGCTCTTTGTGGGAAACTGATGATAAAGTAATGTTTAAGCCCTTCGTACCGCATGGATCGTTCCATGATTTCTTCGGTACGTGTAATGTCATTATTCCCTCCA
>JBAYRB010000073.1:0-8932 GCA_041676905.1 Spirosomataceae bacterium | reverse complement strand
CCTGGGTATCGGGAGCGATATCCAACTTCATGACGAAGTTCAGCACCTTCATATTTGTAGCCTACGCCGGCATTGCCTATGAACACGGCTTAGTAGCCCTTACATTGATTTGGAGCACGGTACTACCCGCATTGATTGGGGTAGCTTTTTTTGCGAGAAGGTGGCGAAGGGCGGGAATCATGACGCCAATGGAGTTTTTGGAAACCCGTTATAACATGCCCGTCAGGCAATTATTTTCTTGGTCAGGTGTATTTTTTAAAATCCTTGACAACATGGTGCGGCTCTATGCGTTAGGCCTGTTTGTTGCAGCAGCCACACCGATGAGTCTGCAAATGTCTATCTTGATCTGTGGGATTATCGTAGCCCTTTATACGGTTGTCGGCGGGCTATGGGCTGTGGTCATTACGGACGTCGTACAGTTCATCATATTAATGGTGGCTACGATCATTCTCGTCCCCCTAACGATTCAAGCAGCTGGCGGCTTGGAACAAATGAAGATGGCCATTCCTGATCATTTTACTTGGTTCAATGGCCCCAAAGGAATGCCTCTGTTTTTATTCGTTTATTATCTGATGATTTTAGTAAAATATAGTGGGAACTGGACATTTATACAGCGTTTTTATAGCGTAAGGGATGAAAAAGCTAGTGAGAAACAGGGCATGTTAACCGCTGTTTTCTTTTTGCTCTTTCCAATTATCTTCTTATTCCCGTCGTTGGCAGCCCGAGCCATATTACCCAATTTAGAAAACCCTGAAATGGCTTACGTGAGTGTATGCCTGGAATTGTTGCCAACAGGAATCATGGGATTAATGATCGCGGCCATGTTTGCTGCAACAATGTCGGTCTTAAGTGGCGAATATAATGTTACTGCAGGGGTATTAACCAAAGACATTTACCAGCGGTTATTTAACCCCAAAGCCGAAGGGAAGGAAATCCTGTGGGTAGGCCGCATAATGACCTTGTTCCTGGGTGGTCTTATCACCGTTGGCGCTTTGTATGTGGGCGGATTCGGAGGGGCTTTCGAAGCAAATAAACTATTCACTGGCCTATTTGCCCTCCCCATGACCTTGCCCTTAGTATTGGGAATAGTCTTAAAACGACCTTCTCCTGGCGGAGCGTTGGCAACAGTCATCGGGGGTATGATCCTCGGTCTATTTCTAAATGGCCAATCTAACCTTTCTTGGGAAATGGCTACGCTCATCGAAATCATTGCGTGTGTCGGTATCTACCTAGCCTCAGGATTCATCCCCTCCAAGGATCAAGCCTATGTTCAGCGCGTAAATGCATTCTTTATCAAATTAGCTACCCCTTTGTCCGAAGCCGAAAAACCAAAGGTCGACTACAATTTTATGCGCATCATGAACCGTCTTTATGCGGTGGCTCTCCTGATTACCGGATTACTGTTCGCCGCCATGAGTATTCCCTCCATCTATGAAACCAGTGGTCAGTTTGCCATGAGTGCCGCTATCGTATGTCTTATCCTCGCAATTTTCTTATGGGGGAGAAATTCCATGGCTAAAAAGAATGAACCTATCTGGGCAAATACGCAAGAAGTTGACCCTTAAAAACACCAACTAAAAATACAAAAATCGAGTACAGAAAAAGGCATCACCCTATATCACATCGAGAATTTATCAAGATCACAAACCAGAAAAAAAACATACCATGAACTACATCGAAAACAAAGTCTATTTTATCACAGGCGCATCGAGTGGCATCGGGAAAGCAACGGCTATTTCTTTGCTGGAATCAGGAGGTAAAGTAGTTGATTTCAGTAGAAGAAGAGCACTTACCGATACCCTACAGCATACGAATTTAATCTCATTTAAAGGAGATGTTTCTTCAGAAGAAGATGTAAAAAAAGGTTTTGAGACCTGTTTGGAAAAATTTGGTAAAGTCGACGTTCTCATCAACAACGCTGGTATCGGTAGTTTAACCACCGACCTGTCGGAAACCGACCTGGAAACTTATGAGAATATGATGAACGTCAATATGAAAGGGGTTTTCTTATGCAACCGAGAAGCATTAAGGTTCATGAAAGCCAACCAAAAAGGGCATATCGTAACCGTAATCTCCATGGCTGGTCATCGAACCAACCCCAATGCCCCCATTTACTGTGCGTCCAAATTTGGAGCGAGAGGCCTAAGCAGTGGCCTGGCCGATCAGGCCATTAAACTGGGTATCAAAGTAACCGATGTGAACCCAGGACCGACCGACAGTGACTATTGGGGGGATCGCAAAGTACCAAGAGAGAAATTTCTAAAACCGGAAGACGTGGCCAGAGTGATTTGCTTTGTACTCAATCAACCGGACGATGTACTGATCCGTGAAATCAATTTTGACAGCCTACAATTCCTGAAAGGATAAACCAACTTCTCACTTTTAATAAACTCCTAAAAATCACAACTATTTGCACCGCTCAAATGGATAAATCTGTACCCCATTCAATTAACTATAAGTTGTATTAAACATACCTTTTGACTCAAATTAAAAAGACAAATATCATGAATAACAGGGACTTAGATATAGAATCTCCCTTCCCTATTTCGATAAAGGAATTGAGAGCGCGCTACCTGAAATTATACAGTGGCGCCATCAACGATGTGTTGCGGTTCGAATATCAAATGCATGCCACCAGCTTGCCCTCTTCCTTTGCCCCCTTGCGTGACCACATGAAGATGGTCGGCCTGGCATTTACGCTCAAAGGGGGGCCCGACATCACCACGGAGGGGGAAATGGAAATGAGAGCCGAAATGCTGGAGGCTTTACATCAGGATTCCATTGTTGTATGGGATTGCTCGGGAGATACTGTCACATCGCAATGGGGGGAGGTAATGACCATGGCAGCCCTAAGAGCCGGGTGTTGCGGTGCGGTAGTTAACGGAATTCGAGATACGAATGCCATTCTTCATCAGCAATTCCCGGTTTTTTATAAATATAAATCCAACACGGGTATGCTGGGACGTTTCCGACTTTATCACTATCAAAAACCCATCCTCATGGGTGAAGTCGTAGTGAAACCAGGCGACGTCATCTTCGGCGACATCGATGGGGTCATCGCCATTCCACAGGCTATTGCCTATGATGTTTTGCTGTCAGCAGAGAAAGTAGTGCACAAGGAAAACGAAATTAAAAACATGGTAAAAAGTGGGATGAGCCCCACGGACGTTGTCAAAAATGGGGGGTATTTCTGAAAAAAGAATTTTCGTTTCTGAATCGGAGTTAAGTGCCATTTTGGAGGGTATAAATAGGAAAGACGCCGCACTTACAACTTTCTATGAAGCCCTTCAAGTCAGAGTTTCAAAACGGCTGAACCGAAATCTCTCCCAATTAGGAGAAACTACGGACTGGTATTACCCTGCTATGGAATATCTTTCGGATGCAGCGATGTCTTATTTGATCCATCCCGATGTAAAGGTTGGCAACTGGTTACGAAACGTGCTATTGGAAATGGTTAATCGACCGACCTACGAGTGGGTAGGCCCCGAATTTCGAGACCATTCCGAACCATTTACAGGACACCTTGAAACGGCACATCTCTGCTGGGCAACGGCAATCGTTTTGGATTTAACCCCACACCTATTTGAAAAAAGCGAACTTGAGCTAATTCGGAAAAGCTTATTGGACAAAGGGATCTATCTCTGCATGCGGTGGCTATCGAAAAATAAGCACCTGGCCAACTGGCGGGGAATCATGACCTCCGGCGTAGTAGTGGGCGCAGCTGCCATCGGTGCCACTGACCTTTTGGATCAATTTGTTCCTGAATTATCTCTGTGTGGGCAGGCATTTCAACCGGACGGCTCTTATGCGGAATCACTGCAATATGGCAATTATTTAGCCTTTGCCCTCATGTTGGCATATGAAGCTCTACACCGTAAGTATCCCGAATATGCTAAAAAGTTCGATATCGCTTGTTATGCCAAGGGCATCCGATGGATAACCACCAGTATGTTTTATTCGAAGCCCCTTGCCGGATGGCTGACCGACGAACCCGTAGCCCGAGCCGCAAATTTCAATGATTGTGCTGCTATTTTTAGACCTTCGGGCGACTTGTTGTTACAGATCGCCTGCCGTTACCAACCATCCGAAGAGGCAGGTTTAGCGGGATGGTTGTTTGAGAAATACTATGCCGCTGTCCCTGAACAGGAGCCGCATGAGCTTGCTTCCTTCGGAATGCGGAACGACTGGGGTTTTCTAACCCTACCCTTCTTGACTAAGAAACCACCCAAAGCCTCTCCAATGGAAGCCCAATTGCCAGAAGTAACCGGTTTTAGTAATGGTCATTGCTTTATCCGAGACGCTTGGAACGGGAACACCATTGTAGCCATAAATGGGGGTGGTGACCCCCTAAATGGACCCGGACATTTACATGGCGACTTAAATAGTTTTATTCTCGCTTATAAGGGGGAGCGACTCTTAGCCGATCCGGGGCATAGTTGTTATCGAAATCTGATTCACGGTTTAGAAAGCTCATCTCAGATGCATAATACCTGTACTTTTCGTATGGAAGAAGATGGGTTGGGGCTTCAGGAGGACAAAACCAAGACCGCTCTTCTCGAACAAGTTAGCATTTTACCTCGCCGAACGATTATCGACGGAATTTGCGGGGATCCCATTGATCGAAAAAATCGACGAAGCATCATTTATAGGGACAATGAAGTTTCGATCATTGGTAGTGAATGCGGTGCCGCCTACGGGTATCCTATCCAACTGTACGAACGTTATTGGATTTTAGTCGGAGCACAATTGTTATTTATAGTCGACCACATCGTAGCGGCTGTGCCCGTTAGAACCCATTGGAATTGGGTGGTCAACAATCGCGATGGGAAAGTGCTTACTAGAGTTGAAAACAATAATTTGTTGGTAACACGCAACCAGTCAGGAATGAAAATGTTTCATTTGGGTGCAGGAAAAATTGCTCACCCGGTTTATTCGTTTTTACACGATGCTTACCATGTAAGACCTGGTCAGACCGGTGAAGGTCGTTCTGGAAGTGGACTAATTTATCGTTATTGCGAAGTCGATAGCGCAAAAGTACGTCAGGTCATCCATACAATTGTACTTGACGACCCTGTGCATTTGGACGAATGGGCCGTCTATCCAATGAATCAGGGCTATGTTGTTCAAAAGCGTGATATGGCCTGGTCAATTCAAGTCGACTCATCCAAAAAGATAGCATTGACTTCGCCCAGTGGAACCATACGATCCATTGAAAAAGACAATGTTCAAATTTCCTCGCTCAATTGATGGCTTTATAATTAGAAAATACGAATGGAAAAACTGAATCAAACGGGTATAGATCATCCCGCTGTAGCTGCAGAAAATGTTGAGGCTTTGGCCGACTGGTATTGTGAAGTTCTTGGTTATGAAAAATGGTTTTTTCACCCAAAGCCTGTCTGGCTGCTAAAAGCCCCCGATGGAAGTCTGCTTGAAATAATGCCCAGAGACGACACCTCAAGGCCTCACAGAACCACTTGGACACCGGGTTGGTCGCATCTCGCCTTACGCGTAGAAAATTTAGACCATGCGATCGAATTTTTAGATAAACACGGGGTGAATTGGTTGGGGGCTACCATTGGCGCAATTGGTGGTGGAAGAGTACGCTCCTTTGCTGATCCAGAAGGGAATATGTTGCAAATTCTCGAACGTCAATCCCCAGAAAACTGATCCCTACCGAGTCCTAAATGTTAAACCAATGAAAGCTTTATATTACGAAGGTGACCAATACTTCAGTTTACGTGAAACAGAACTTCCCGCACTTTTACCGGGGGAAGTCAGACTAAAAATGGCCTATGTGGGCGTCTGCGGTACCGATATACACATTTACCACGGCAAGATGGATGCACGGGTCAAGCCCCCACAAATCATTGGCCATGAAGTATCTGGCGTAATTGCCGAAGTGGGAAAAGATGTAACTGACTGGAAGGTCGGCGACCCAGTCACTGTTAGGCCTTTGTATCCGGGAACTGAAGTGCCTTCCGACAACGGATTCCGTCATATTGGAAAAAATCTGAAATTTATTGGCATCGATACTCCCGGGGGTATGCAAGAATACTGGAATGTACCCGCATTTACTTTACACAAATTACCCGACAAACTTTCATTAAAGATAGGGGCTTTGATCGAACCCTTGGCTGTCGCCTGTCACGATATCCGACTATCCAATTTAAAGGCCGGTGAAAACGTGGTGGTTTTAGGAGGCGGACCGATCGGATTGCTCATCGCTATGGTAGCACGTTCAAAAGGTGCGCGGGTTCTTGTATCCGAGGTCAACGAAAGCCGACTTGGTTTTATCCAATCCCTCGGCTTTGAAACGGTGAACCCTTTGACCATGGATTTAATTGCGAACGTTGATCACTTTACGGACCATGCTCTGGCAGATATCGTCTTTGAGGTATCCGGAGCTCAGCCCGCCGTGAGCGTAATGACTCAATTGTGCCGCATTAGAGGACGGATTGTAATGGTGGCTATTCATCCGGAACCACGACAGGTCGATCTATTTCAATTTTTCTGGAAAGAAATTCAGCTTTTAGGAGCCCGCGTCTATGAACCGGAAGATTTTGAAGAAGCCATCCGACTCGCCTCGTCGGGGAACCTACCACTGAAGGAATTAATCACGGAAACAGCACCCCTATCGGAAGCCCTCCGCGTTTTTCAAACGATAGATCAAAATCCGGCTGGGATGAAATACATTCTTGATTGTCAATGAAATTGACCCGTCACCCGTGGGGTTCTCCTCTCATTTTATTATGGGTACGTGTATCTTTCATGAAAACAAACATGAAAAGTGAAATGAAAATGGCCAATGTAATATACCAGTAATACCATTCCTCATGTCCCCAATTCTTTAGCCAAAGGGCAATATATTCTGCCGTACCTCCAAAAAGAGCAACAGTCAGCGCGTGGGGCAACCCAGCCCCAATAACCCGGATTTGAGCGGGAAAAATTTCAGCCTTGACCACTACACTAATGCTGGAATAGGTACTAAGGATTAGTAGATAAATGATTAAAAACCCCAAAATTTCCCAGTTATTAGAGGCCTGACTGATCGCCCTCATCAAAGGTACTGTGGTTAGCACCCCTAACACGCCAAACGTAACCAACAAAGGTCGTCTGCCAATGCGATCTGAAATCGAAGCAAACAGGGGTTGAACGAATGCAAAGACGAGTAACCCGACAAAGGTAATTAGGGTAGCATCCTGCTTGGAAATCCCCCCTGTATTCACCAAATATTTTTGCATGTAGCTAATGGCTGTATAAAATGCCAGGGTCCCCCCCATGGTCAGTCCGACCACCATTAAAATCGCTTTGGGGTGTCGGATCAGCAATGACCATTTTTTTTTGACTTCCCCCGATTCATTCGCAGCTTGAAACGCTTTCGTTTCTTGGATCTGGGAGCTGAGTCGATACATGGAAAGGGTCAAAAAAGCTCCTATTATAAAGGGGATGCGCCAGCCCCATTCATAGAGCGCTTCATCCGATAAAACGAATTTTTGCAATACCAGTAACAATCCAAGTGCAATGATTTGTCCTCCAACCAGTGTGGCATATTGAAAACTGGCAAAATAACCCCTACGATGGGGTGGTGCCATTTCGCTCAAATAGGCCGTGGCGATTCCTGTACCGCCTCCGATACTCAGCCCCTGAAGTAGCCGTGCTATCAACAACAAAATGGGCGCAAAGACGCCTATAATTTCATATTTTGGGGTTATGGCAATCAGGAGTGAGCCGAACGACATCAAAAAAATAGCCAAGAACATCGACTTACGCCGCCCATAGCGATCGGCAAAAGTTCCTAAAACCCAACTACCAACCGGTCTCATTAAGAAACCGAGAGCAAAGACACCAGCTGTTTTTAACAATTGAACGGTTTGACTACCGTGTGGAAAAAATGATGGAGAAAAATAAATAGCAAATGCTGAATAAATGTACCAGTCGTACCAAATCAACAAATTTGCTAGGGAACCACCCTTGATGGCCTTTAAGGTTCGGTAATCTGTAGCGATCGTTTGGGACATAGGGAAGCGTTCGTTTTCAAGCCGTTGAGGAATGGGTTATACATTAAAATGGTGTTTTGTCAGGAAGGGATGTCGGGTAGCTCCCAACCTTCCCGGTAAGTGTGTTTAATATATTCGTTCGCCATTTCTAGGGCGTTAAGGTCTACCCGTTTTTTTGAAAATACAGGACGACCGTCAACCATTTTAAAACTGGATGATTGCAACACCCGGAGCATATCCCCCGACCCGATGTTGGTAAATCGCATATTGACAGCATCCCAGTGCAACGACTTATTTAAACTTTGTAAACGTATGGCCAAGACGCCCAATAAAACCATTTCATTAAAAGGCCCCGACAACCCAAAATGAGCAGAAGGTAGTACCCGGCTCTCAGGACTTTCCTTACAAGCCCGAATCCAGTCTTGCTCGTGAGGCCCATCAATATAACCTGTTGCTCCAGGAATGCGACGGAGATATGGCTTTACTTCAGGAATGCGGCCTGACAAAAGACGAGGACGAAATCCTCCACAATCGCATAATAGCACATCTTTACTGCCCACAAAAATGCAGCCCCCTAGACCATCTGCCATTAGGTTTTCACCTTCGGGAATTAGGTCAGAACGATTGGGTAATAAGCCTCCATCGTACCAATAAACTTTAACTGGAGGCTGCCCCTCACTCTTTCGAGCAGGAAAGGAAAACTCTACTGTTTCTGCTTGCGGTGCTGAGTCGGTATTATATTCTGTGGAACTCCCTCTTACCTTATCGGGATACCCTAACTTTAAAGCCCGGTAAACCGGATCGAGCACATGACATGCCATATCGCCAAACGCGCCAGTGCCGAAATCCCACCAACCCCGCCAATTCCAGGGCGTGTAAATTTCATGAAAAGGTCTCATGGGGGCGGGACCTATGAAAAGATCCCAATCTAAAGT
>JBAYRB010000072.1:0-8942 GCA_041676905.1 Spirosomataceae bacterium | reverse complement strand
TGAGAACTCCCGGAGCTTCAATGGTTAATGATTTATTTGCTTTCACCATATAAACATTGTCGTTGGCAATGATGTGATCTAAATCGGGGGGAAGGACAAATATATTAACTACACCGGTTGCGCATAAATTTGATGGAGTCTCACAAATTTCGTAAGCAAAAGGAACTACCCCATAAAAGTCAGGGGCAGGTGTAAATAAAAATTGATTGCCCATAGGTGTTAGGCTCCCATATTCGCTAGGTATTGGGTAGGTTATAATGGGGGATGCCAACTGCCCATCGTCATTTCCACGGATATCATTAGCCATCACGTCGATAAGGATGGGATTTGGGCTCTGAGTATAATAATGTTCGTACAGGGCTATAGGATTATTGTCGAATTCTTCGGGATCCAGAACGTTTATATAGAGGGGTTGGGCGTAATAGTAACTAGGATCTGATTCTTTAGCATAGTTCACCGCGAATACATATAAACCGCTCACATTCGTGGTGAACGTATAACTTCCGTCACTATAAACGGTTGGAACAGCCATAGACGGATTTAAAATATAGGGGTTGGGGCTTTTGTAGGTAATTGCTTCGTTACTAAAATCGTTCGTACTTACATTCCCATCGACTATGGTTCCCACATAGGCTACGTTAAAGTCGGGCAATGCTTGTGTGCACTTTAGTACACTGCTTCGATCGGAGAAATGAGTATCGGCAAAAGCCTGATATATTTTTATCGGACCAGAATGGGATGTTCCTTCCCAAATGAGTTGTATTTCGTTGAAGCTTTTTTCAGCTTTAAAGCCAATGTGATGGGTGCCTTCCGGAAATGACCCCAAGGGGAAAGTAGTCAATTTTAAATCCAACAGACTGAAGCCCGAGATGGTTGCCTGGAGGATCCCATCTAAGTAGGTTTTTAAAGTAGCATTAGTTATTAAAGTTGAAAAATCGATAAGCGGATCATGACCGATGGTAAAACCGGTGAGGGTCCCTGTAGGAAATAAATGCGCAAGATCTTCGATGGAAATAGAAATGGAACCATCAATGCCTTCTTGCACACCGATTTCTGCAAAGTCTTCACTAGTTGGTGAAAGGATATTCCATAAATTTTGAATGCCGAGGCCAGTCCCGATATCGCCTACAACTCCTGTTTTTCCACTGTTGAACATTATGGGGAGTTGCGACGGTGTAAGAGAATAACCGTTATTGCACTCGAGATCGTCGGCACAGATTTTCATCATACTGGGGTTATAGGCGCGAATCGTGTCTAAAGGCATAGAAGGTGTATGGAAAAAAACGATTTGGATTTCATCAAACTCCGAAGGACTGATCGTACCGATCAAATGTTTATAATAACCTCCAGCAAGGGTAGACGATACTAAACTGAATGCCAAATCGTCGCCCGTTGACGCCTGGATTAATTCATCATCCAGGTAGAAATTTAGGGTTACTGCATTTTTCAAGGACGTAGAATGCAGTGAAGTGGTAGCTAATTCAAATCCTGAAAAAAAGTTTCCAGCATAAGGGCTGAGTTCTTTAAAAATTGAAATTCGGGCTTCAGCGGATTCATTTTCTGCAAAAACGATTGTAGCAAAGTTTTCTAAGTTTCCATCAATCACACTTCCGATAGTAGAAATACTGCATTCGTTACAGTTTTCTGTTTTTATCCCAGATTTTATTGTGTTTATTTTTATAGGGTATGCAGGCGTGGTTAAGGGGCTAAACTTATTGCACAAAAGTGGAGAAGGCTCGCGGAATCGACAGGCACACAGATCCCCACCGGTTTGAAATTAGATCCAATTGGGAGCCAAATTGACTTTCAGAAAGTAATCCTTCTTGATTAACGTGGATAGTTGTTTTGTCATAACCGTCGACACTGCCTGTAGCGTGCCAATTCGGAAACCGCTCTAGGGTCAAAAAAGTGTTTTGGTTACAGTTGAGGTTAGATTGCTGCGAAAAAACGGTTGGTGTCGCGGAAAAAATAATGAGGATCGCGCAGCAAACTGTACGAAAGAAACTGGTTCTAGAAATCCCTTTTTCAATGGATTTTATCTTTTCGGATAGAAAATACATGAGCGTGATGCTTAAAGTTAGTAACAGATAAAAATTAAAAGGTTATTCGACCGTAAAAGGATTTAGGACCGAATTAAGTTTTAGAAAGCTTGCTCCCTGCAGCTTTGGTGTGTATTTAAAGTTGGTCTACAGAAGCAGAAGATGATCTCTTCGATAGAATGGTGGGATTTAACAGAGAACCGAAGACGCGTGAATATAAATATAACCGAAAAAAGTAGCGTGATCGGTTGCCAATTTTTTTTAATGTAGGAATGAGGCGGTTGTCCGTGAAAATAGAGAGACAAAAAAAAATCGGTTCACCTTGCAGATGAACCGATTGGATTTTGGCAAATTTTTTCATTTGATCCGACAAACCCGTTTGTCGGATCAAATGTTTGGAGTTATCGACCGCGATTAGTTTTTCAACACTTTATGGGTCGTTACGCGTCCGCCCGTGTGGGTTAGGACCACCATGTAGATACCTGCTGGTAAATGGCGCACGTTGATTTCGGATGCAAAGTTAGAAGTAGTTTGGTAAACGACCTGACCACTTGCTGACAACAACTGAATTCGCTCGACATTTTTCAAGTCACGAATATTTAGTCTGATTTTGTCGATGGCTGGGTTAGGTGATACGGTTACTTCTGCCAGGTTCAGGTTGAACATCAGGCTTTTCACATCACTGTAGGCAAAGCTTCCATCTTGATCTACCATTCTCAGGCGGTAATAATTTACCCCATCTGCTGGACTTTCGTCACTATAATGGTATTTAGAGGGGATTCCCGCTGCGGTGACATGGGTGAGACGATGCCAGTTTTTACCTTCGAAACTGCGTTCCACCTCAAAGTGACTGAACTTAACTTCTTCCGTGGTCTCCCAGGAAAGATGGGCTTGGGTTCCTTCACGTGAAAGATTAAAGTTACGCAATTGGACAGGTAGTGGATCGGCCGTGTTTACCGAAAAATAGATGGTGGCCGTAGCGCAGGTATCACCCGTTGCACATGCCCGGTATACAAATGCATCTGTACCATTGAAATTGGCCTGTGATTGATAGGTGAAGCTACCATCAGCGTTGATAGAAATCGTTCCGTTGTTAGCGAAAAGCGCTGCGATTCTTCCACCTGGGTTATCGAGGGTGGAAGCGGTGAGCGGACCACCGTCGAGGGAAATATCGTTCCCAAGGATGCCAGGAGCCGAGATATTAAATTCCACACCTGCTTTGGTTTGGTAATAATCGTCGGTTGCAGCTACCCCTATCGTGCCCAATGGGTAAACATGGACTACTACATCGGCTATTCCACACTGATCAGACGGGGTTTCACATGCACTGTACTGGAATTCGACTTTACCAAAGAAGTCTGCCGCAGGAGTGAATATGATATTATTCCCTACAATCTCAACGCTACCCTGTTCAGCAGGCGGTGGGGTCACAATGGTGATATTTCCTAGGGTACCTCCTTCATTGCCAGGTTTGTCATTTTCTAAAACTGGAATGGTTACAGGGGTTTGACCGACCGTCGATGCAATATCGGTGTTGATAACCGGCGGATTATCTAGTTCATCCGGATCTGTGACGGTTATAGTTAGATAATTGAAATCACAGAATGTAGTGTCCGGCAAGGTGTTGCAGTAATTCACGATAAAATGGAAACGGCCTACTGTAGTAGGAAGGAACGTATAAGTACCATCTGATTGAAGTACGGGCATATCCGAACTTGGATTGGTATATCCGCTTCTTACTGCCACACTGGTGTAAGTAACATTATCTGTTGGGCCAACGACATCGTTAGTGCTTACATCGCCCTCAACTTCAATTCCTACATAAGCTACATTGATATCCGGATTTGATTTCACACAGTTGAGGGAACCTCCGCTGGACGAGAACCGAGTATCGACATAGGCACCGTAGACGTCAATTTGATTGAGAACATCAGCTTTTACTAACGATACCGTCGAAATTACGATTTCATTAAATGGTTTTGATGTGATAAAACCTAAATTATAGCGATTCGCACCTGGCCCCAAAATGGGTATATTAAGGAGTTCGAGATCAATGAGATTTGCACTGATGGATGATTCTTGATACTGTCCATTCAGGTAAGTACTGATTACAACGGCATCCAATAGGTCGAGTTCAACGAGTGATGGATGGGTTACGATCGTAAAACCTGCTATGGTACCTTTAGGATAGACATGCAGTGCATCAACCACAGACAAAGAAGTGGAACCTGCAACGTTTGCATCGGTGGTCAATCTAGCAAAATCGTCGGTATCACTCGATACAACATTCCAGGCATCTTTAACTCCACCCAGTGCTCCTAAAACGCCCGATACCCCCGTTCTTTCAGGATTGATGTATGCGGGGAAGGCCGATTGTGTGAGATAATAACTAGTCCCACATGTCAAATTTGTACCACAACTATTGGAAACGACAAAATTATAAACCCGGATTGTTCCAAGGTTTGCTGATAATGGCTGTGAAAATACGATTTGAACTTCATCAAATTCATAATCACATACAGCGCCAAAATAATGTCGGTTATAAACTCCATCCAATAATGAAGTATTCGCCGTTAATAAGACTGGTGGTCCAGAAATAGTTTGCACTTCCGATCCGTCCTTATAAAATACAAGGTCAATACTGTTTAGTAAATCTGCTACTAATAGAGTAGCTGTACCAATTTCGAATCCGGCAAATGTCTTCTCCGGATATGAGCCCATGGCATTGGCAACTGAAATTTTCGCATCCGATAAAACCGCTAAAGGTAGAATAACAGAAGCATAATTGTCGGGATTACTATCGATTATGTTTTCTGTGTAGTTAATTGAACAAGTAGCACAAGCTGCACCACTAATTCCTGTACGGCTTGAGTTGATATACACTGGGTGATCAGGACCAGAAATTTGAGTTATTGTATTGCAATCTAAAGCAGGTCCATCACAGAAATTTCGAATTACTGCACCGTAAACCCGTGTCGTAGTTAGATTTAATCCGGCTACATCAAATAACTCTAAACGTACTTCATCAAATGCCTGACTCGTTTTAAACCCAACTATTTGTCTTCCAGTTCCACTAACGATTGGGGAACCCAAAGTCAATAAATTTGCTCCTGAAAAAGATTCTAGTGCGGTATTTTGTCCATTAATGTAGGTGGCCACCCTTATATTATTAATTATGTCTAAACCCGCAACGCCGACCGTTTCGATATCAAATCCAACAAATGTTCCACTAGCAAAATCATTGCCTTCTTTTTTTACTGCAAGCGATACTGTTCCCAGTAAATCAACGGTGGTATTGATAACAGCGTAATTAGAAGTGTCGGAATCGGTTAAGTTCTTTAAATCTGTTATCGAAGCATTACCAATAGAAATGTTTAATAATCCTCCAGTATTCCATTCGGGACTAACCGGGAAGTCAGGATTTGTCAAATAGGTAAGTGTATTACAAGGAATTGACGGAGCTTCACAGAATTTTTTTGTAACAAGATTATAAACCCTAATTTCTCCTGCCCCTAAATTAACACCGTTCATCGTGATCCTCACTCCATTGAAGGGTAGCTCAGTTACAAATCCAATAGTTTTTCTACCAGAATTTGTGAGTATCCCACCCGAAACTAGAACATTAGATCCAGTCTTACTTTCCTGGGAGTTTCCATCCAAAAACGTTTCAATGGTAACATCACTTAGAAGCGCGACATTCAAAAAATCATTATTTTCAATTTCAAATCCTGCAAAAGTTCCTCCTTCGTACGTGTTTACATTATCTGTGACTTCGATCCACTTAGCTGTCAAACTTAAAAGAGTAAACTTCAGCTTTCCATAGTCGTCCTTTGAAGGAGAGATTACATTTCTAATATCTATTGCACCAGACGCATCTCCTAATGAACCACTTCCATTGACACTCAAATTAAATAATGGTAGACTTACATTTGTTTCAGTGTTACAGACAAGATCAACAGGTGAGCAATGACGTACTTGAGAAGCACCATAGATATTTATTGATCTTTGTCGCACATTACAGTTTAAAAGACCTAAATCTGCTTCTAAATCTATCGTAAGTCTTATTCTGTTATAGGTACCAGCCCCATTTGAAAGGGCACCTATTTCGTATTTTCCACCCCCCAAATCTGTGATATACGGATTGCTGGATGTGTAGACAACCGTATTCCCATTTAATAATTCAATTTTTAATGCGGAAAATTGATTAGGGTTGCTAGTTATTAGCCCAACATAATTGCCAAGTTGATAAGAATTAACACCATCGGAAATCGTCACGATCGCTTGAGCATCTTGTGTTGATGTACATAAAAGCCCATATACACGTGATACTAGCGTTATCGATGCAGATGACTCAGGGTCATTATTAATAATATTGTCTTTGCCACTGGAAGTTGTACCAGTGTATCCACTCGTTGATATGTCGACACTTAAATCACTAAAGGTCGGACTTTCCCAGTTGGTGATTTGATTACAAGTTAAATTCTCCTGTTGCCCTAACCCTGGGGTTGCCCAAAAGAGGGTAGCTAGCAAAAACACCCAGGCAGTGTTTTTAAGCTTGCGGTGTCGATGAAAGGTTGAATACAAATTTTGCATAACTTATAGGAATTAAATGGTAAGTAAAAAGAAAGTGACTCATGGGTAGGCGTGTGTGCCCCTGCCCCGTAAATGCCAATTATCCCAGATCGTAGAGATCCAAAGACAGTGAAAGGTCTATACATTATCTCAACCTATTCAAAAAAATAAAAAGGAATCAAAGTCAATACGACCTTTATAGCTGATTGAGCTGACTTTATCGTTGTTTCGTATATCTAACGTTATTAACAGTTCTAAATTAAAATACATCGTAAAAGCTAGGCGAAACCTATGGGTAATTTATCCAAACAACACCATTCGTTTCGCTTTTCTTAAACTATGACTGGGGGGGGATCATATCCACCGTTGGCTTCCCATTGGAAACCCTGAAACACAGATTTTTGGCTCTATTAGTGAAGCGATATAGAGCTAGGTCTTACACCAATTAATCGTATAAAAAGAGCTAAAATACGTTGAGTAAGTAGTTAAGTTATGCGTCATAGTAAAACAGTTTAAAGGTTAATTCCTAGGTATAACCATAATCGTTAGAGCAAACCATGGTTAAACCTCATTAGGACGATTTATTCCTGGGCATAAATATAGAGAAATTTTATAATCATTAAAAAAAAACAAGTATACGTTATAAAATTTTGATAAAACCCTACCAACTGTTATCGAAAGGATCCAACCAAGAAACGTATTTTTAAGCTTTTCCCAGACTTTGTCTTTTTAAAGTGCTTCAAGTTCTTCCACGGTAAATGCCTTTTCACGGCCAGCATAACGTTGACGTATGGCGTCCACCTCTTGCGTTGTTACCACTCCCGCATCATTCTGCCAAGATGCACGTATATAGCTTAAGAGTTCCGCAATTTGCTCGTTGGTAATCGAAGCATCGAATCCGATGCCCGGCATGTCGGCACTAATTTCAGGTGCTTGATAAACATAGTTGTTCACTTTCACCGGTCCGGTTAAGCCGTAAAGCACGATCGAAATCAGCACCTTTTTGTCGCCCGTAACCCATTCCGATTGATTGAGGGGTGGAGCTAGGCTTTTCACCCCGTTTCCGTCCATACCATGACAGGTCTGGCAAAGGGTATTGTAGATTTCTGCCCCAGCAGGATATTTTTTAGCTAGGGCAATTTGTTTATACGCTTCTTTCTCACGCTCTGCGGTCTCCATCGCCGTTTTGAGCTGCTTTACGATAACCGACCCGGTGTCTAATTGGTTTTCAACCTGCGATAGAAATTCAGATTCCCGGTGATGTAAATTGCTAACAATTGCAGCAGCTACATAGGGGTTGTCGGGCTGCTTTTGCGCAAGTTTCTGCCAAAGGGTCCAAGAAGCTTCTACGTCGAAAGGGGTTAGGTATTGGGCGCAATAGGCGATGTAGGGAAAAGTTATTGTGTCATTTTTATCCAGGTACCGGTTCCAAATTTCCAGGAACTTCAAATGGTTGTCAGGCCGTAATATTGAAGGCGTTAGCCCGAAGGCTAGTTCTTTCATACGGTAGGTGGGTTTTTCGTAAAGTTTGATCACATCTTCTGCGGTCAAAACACCTAAGCCTTCTAGGGTCCAATATGCGTGGGTCAAAGCGGTTCCATCCTGCGTTTCGGATAACAATTTTCGAATAAGTGGTACGGCCGATAAATCCTTAGAATCGACGATTTTTTGTTGAGCAAAATCGCGAATCCAACCGTTGGGATGCTTTAACAGTCCCACCCATTCCTCCAGAGATTTATTCGATAGCTTTATTTCAGAACGTGCGCTTCCTTTGGGTACCACTTTGTAAATGCGGCCTCCGGTTAGGGGATTTGTTAACGATCTTTCTTCGATTTCACTTCGTAGGTAGGGGGTTAGGTAGGTTTTATGTTGAATGATGCCCCGGTACATATCGACAATGTAAAGGGCTCCTTCCGGACTATTCCGGAGTTCAACGGGGCGGAAACGCTCGTCGGTACTGGCCAGAAATTCTCTATTATCATAAGCTTGCCGACCTTTTGTTAAATAGCCGTCGTCGC
Source organism: Spirosomataceae bacterium (assembly GCA_041676905.1). GTDB lineage: Bacteria > Bacteroidota > Bacteroidia > Cytophagales > Spirosomataceae > Ravibacter. The sequence continues at coordinate 313 of JBAYRB010000072.1, read as the reverse complement.
TAATGATATTACGTTTGATCAGGTTGGCTGAGGGTTCGGGAACAAATACATTGTTTTGAAATTCGTCACTGAACAAATCACCACGATAGACCAGGGGGCCGCAAGCTGCCGTGAAATTTATAAGGCGAAGGCTATCATCCAACATGCCTTCTCTATATCCTCGATTAATACCGGGGGTTGGCCGGGCGGGATATACACGGTTACTTGCGACGATTCGTGCATTGTAACCGGCAACATTTTTTAAATTGGGGTTCCAATGACCAAAACCGGGTAAGAAATAGTCGCCCAATACATTCGCGGAGTTATGGTTGTA
>JBAYRB010000071.1:0-8943 GCA_041676905.1 Spirosomataceae bacterium | reverse complement strand
AGTGGAGTTTCTTCAAAATGCCTTCGTGCTGAACACCGCCTTCATTATTTTGGTCAATAGTTTTTTTCTCGTCCGAAATATCTATATGTATTCGCAAAAAAGTTTGTTGGTCGTGGAAGGTGCAACGAGTGATTTTGGAGTAAATACCAGTCCAGTATTGGAGGTGTACTTTGGAGGTGAAATTAAAACCTACCCCCAAAGTGAAATTTCCTATATTTATCGACTTAACGGATACAATTATATTAAAATCACCCCGGATGGGGCTACGTATATCTTGTCCCGGTCATTAGGTGATCTCGAAGAAGAGCTCGATGAAACAATGTTCTTTCGAATAAATCGACAATTAATTGCCAACCGAAATTGCATCCAAAACGTCACTCCCCATGTTTTTGGAAAGATAAAAGTAGTGGTGTCGAAAGATTGCCCCTTTGGTAAAGATGTGATTGTAAGCCAACGAAGGGCGCTGGCATTTAGAGAATGGTGGGGGCGTGTAAACCCCCACCCAAATACTTAATAATATCGGGTTACATATCCCTTTCAACGTCTTTGTCGCCCCGGCCGGATAAGTTTACAATAGCCAAAGCATTTTTGTCTTTCAAAAGCTTCATGGCTAATGCAACGGCATGAGATGATTCGATAGCGGGATTGATGCCCTCTAACCGCGAAAGTGTTTTATAAGCCTCGACCGCCTCATCATCTGTAACGGGGTAGTAAGTAGCTCTACCGGTATCTTTCATATGGGCATGTTGCGGTGATATGCCGGGGTAATCCAATCCTGCCGCAATACTCTTCGAGGGCATAGGATTTCCAGCTTCATCGACTAGACAATACGAGAAAGTACCTTGGAATACCGTTGGTTTTCCAAATGATAAAGTAGCTGCTGTGTCCGGAAGTACGCCACTTCCACCCCCTTCAGCACCGGCAATTTGGACAGACAGGTCATCTAAAAATCCCGAAAATAATCCGATAGCATTGGAGCCACCCCCTACAGCCGCAAAGATCTGGTCAGGTAAACGGCCTTCCTTGATCAGAATCTGCTGACGGGCTTCATGGCCAATCACGCTTTGGAAATAGCCGACCATACGTGGATAGGGGTGAGGCCCAACATGAGAGCCGAGCAAGTAGAAGGAATCCGGGTTTTCGATGTAGTAGCCCAGTGCAGCATCGACAGCATCCTTTAAAGTTGCCGTACCCATTTCCGTCGTAATGAGCTCAGCCCCGAGTTGCCGGATTCGACGTACGTTAAGGGCTTGACGTTCTGAGTCAATTTTGCCCATAAATATCTTACACGGAATATTGAGCAAAGCCGCGGCGGTGGCTGTAGCGACCCCATGCTGACCCGCACCGGTTTCTGCAATAACTTCCTTGGCACCCATTTTCTTGGCTACCAGGATCTGACCAATGGTATTATTGATTTTATGAGAACCCGTATGATTAAGATCTTCTCTTTTTAAATAAATTTTTGAACCGATCTTTTCGCTCAAATTTTTAGCCCAGTAAAGGGGGGAGGGACGTCCAACATAATCTTTAAGAATACCAATAAATTCGTTTCTAAAAGTATCTTGGTGCGCTATGCTGTCAAAAAAATCGGCAAGGCGAGAAAGCTGGCCTTCTAAAACAGGGGGAACATAAGATCCTCCGTATTCGCCATAAGTGCCCTGATATTCCAACATTTTGAGAAGGGGGCCTACTTCAATAGTTTTATTCTCGTTATTACTCATTATTGGATATGGTGTTAAGAATTGATAATCAAATACCATTCGTATTAAGATCCAGATCCTTCTTATTTACTTATACCTTGTGGAATTCTCCCGATTTGAATGTGTTAATCAATTAAACATGAGTGCCTCCCCCTGGTTTAAAAAAGAGCTCAGTTGTAAACTTTCTGGGACCTTGAAAACTGTCAGATCGAATTGTATAAAAAAAAACAGCCGGACATAAATTCACAAGGAACAAGTCCGACTGCTTGTCAATCATCACTAAATCTCAATTTCTACCACCTCTTTCACTGGAAGCTCCTTGCCCCGACGATCTGTTCGGAGAAGCGTTACTCGGTGTAGACGAACGGCTAGGTGCTGGTGAAGCTGTTTGACGTGAGGGTGATGCGGTTCGACTAGGCGAAACGGCCTCACGGGAAGAGCTTCGTGGTGCTGGGGATACAGTTGGTGAACTGTTTCTACTGGGTGTAGTTGCTTCCCTTGCACGCGAATTATTTGGTGCAGGAGCCGGGCGGGCAGGTGTTGTCCGGCTTGGCGCTGGAGCAGTTTCAGTCCGTGATGGAGTTCCCACCGGAGTTCTATTTTGGACCGGGGGAGCAGGCGAGCTACTCCGTTCGGGCACAGCCCCTTCTCTTGAACGTGAGTTTGGACTTACTGTTTCCCCACTTCGTCGAGAGGAGGGAGTTGCTGCTTCCCTACCAATTTCCGTTCTCGGAGCCGGAGCGGCTGTACTCGTGGAACCCCTAGATGCACCCACTGACGTGTTGTTTGAGGAACGTGCTGAAGGGGTACTGTTGGCCGGGGAGGTCGTATTTCGGTTACTACCTGGCGTTGCCACAGGGTTTCGAGTTAAGTTATTCTCTCTGGCAGCAATGGCGTGACGAGCACTTTCAGTATTGGCTCTTGTTACAACTTCACGGAAATTTCCGTCGTTACCCCGACTGGCATAGCTGTAGACAGGAACCTTACTGCGCGTATGTCTTTCAATTTCAGTTGATCGTGGTCCGTACACGTATTGGTGGTTATTATAGACATAGTAGTTATTAATAACCGTCGTGTTTTGGTATATCTTAGTCACACGGGCACGAGGTAGGGCATAACGATGCCAACGGGCGTGCATGAAGTGACGGTGGGGAACAAAAACCCAGAAATGTACGGGGATATTAATGGCTATTCCAATATGAAATCCGGGCAAAAGTGGAGCCCATCCGTAATAGCCACCACCGGTACGCCAGTGAACCCATCCCGGGCCCCAGATATAATCAGGCACCCAAGCCCAGCCATAATAATCATCGTAAAACCAACGTCCATAGTGAAAGGGGGCCCAACCCCAAACGTAATCCGATACCCAGGTGTTACCAAATTCAGTCATTACCCAACGGCCATTTGTCATGTAGGGGTGAAAATCTCTCGGTACCGATGGAATCCATACCGAACCATATTGTGCATGGTTAACCCAACTTCCATAGGGAGCAAGTGAATTGTAAAATACTTGGAATGAGACTGATACACCCGGCTGGGCGCTCAGCTTCGAAGGAGCAGGCCAACCCAGACTTAAAACAGCAGCCACGACTGCGATGATGAGGTATTTTATAGTTTTCATGGCCGTAAATGTTAATAGTGGAACTCAGTTCTTTGATCAACTTGGCTCCAAAAAGTTTAATTAGGAAACGAAATTTTCAAATTGAATAACGGAGACCCCTTATAAATATTGAAGAAGAATAGGGGAAAAAGAAACCGGGAAGTGTTTCTCTCCTTAGAAGACACTTCCCGGTTAATTCAGTGATATATATATCGAGAGACTTTTGATCTAAATTATAGTTGTTCAGATATTACTTCCCGTAATTTGTTCTCAGATACGGCTCCCGTCGTTTGCCACACAATTTGACCGTCTTTATACAAATAGATAAGGGGTAAATATTGAATACCTAGGTGCTCGGCCACGGTCTTATTGACATCAATAGCAATGATTTTAACAATAGCCCGCCCTTCGAACTCACTCTCCATTTTTTTGATTTTAGGATATAGAGCTTTACAAGGTGCACACCATTTCGCTGTGAAATCGACCAAGACGGGTTTATCACTCGCAATAAGCTCATTATATTCACTTACTGGCATACCTACGATGGGGTTATTGGAACGATCAACACCTTCAACAGGTCTTTTTTCGACAGTCCAACGCATATAGCCTCCTTCTAAGTCGTAAACCTCTTTAAACCCTTGAGCCACCAAAAGCTTAGCAGCTTCTGCACTTCTGCCACCTCCTAGGCAGTAGATCATCACAGGCTCATTTTTATCTAGACTTTCCATTTGTTGCAAAAAGTCATTTTTACGAAAGTCAACATTCCGGGCGTTGGGAAGGTGACCGGCACCATATTCCTCGGCAGTGCGCACGTCGACCAATTGCGCATTAGGCGTATTCTTCAGCCGTTCCGAAAAAGATTCACCGTTTAACTTTGTTTGAGAGAAGGCACTCGAAAGGGTTAATAAAAAAATAATGGCTAAACCAGAAATGTATTTCATGATTGACTCTTTTAAATATGCAAGCATGTAAATTTAGGTTAATAATCCTAATTAAGCCTAGTTGCTGACCTTTTTTTTAACTTATTTTGTAGCTGGAAAGTTTTTTGTCAAAATCTTTTTTAATCAATATTTATTCGACAAATGAGCGCAATTCAGTCAGTACATGCCAGGCAGATCCTGGATTCAAGAGGGAATCCTACAGTTGAAGTGGACGTTAGAACAGAGAATGGCTATTTTGGCCGGGCGGCGGTTCCCTCTGGCGCGTCGACAGGTGTTCATGAAGCGGTTGAACTCCGTGACGAGGACCCAAAAGCTTACCTGGGAAAGGGAGTGCTGAAAGCGGTAGAAAATGTTAATGATATCATATATCCGGAACTAATCGGTATTTCGGTATTTGAACAAAACGAAATTGACCGTACTCTACTAGAACTCGATGGAACGCCCAACAAAGGGAAACTGGGTGCTAATGCAATATTGGGCGTTTCGCTAGCCGTTGCCAAGGCAGCAGCAGAGGAGGCAGGATTATCTCTTTACCGTTATGTAGGTGGTACCAACGCCAATACCTTACCGGTGCCGATGATGAATATCCTCAATGGTGGAAGCCATGCCGACAATGCCATCGATTTTCAGGAATTTATGATTGTTCCTGCTAAAGCTGATACGTTTTCAGAATCTTTGAGAATGGGAGTAGAGGTATTCCATACGCTCAAGAAAGTACTGAAAGACAAAGGATATTCTACCAACGTAGGAGATGAAGGTGGATTTGCCCCCAATATCCGATCCAACGAAGAAGCTATTGAAGTGGTGCTCCAAGCCATTGAAAAAGCCGGCTACAAGCCCGGAGAGGAAATCTTTATCGCCTTGGATGCAGCAAGTTCAGAGTTTTACGAAAATGGCGTATACCATTTCAAGAAATCAGACGGACGTAAGTTTTCATCGAGCGAGCTGGTAGGATATTGGTCGGAATGGGTGAACAAGTATCCTATTATTTCAATTGAGGATGGTTTTGCAGAGGACGATTGGGATGGTTGGAAGCAAATTACCGATGCGATCGGTAAAAAGGTACAACTGGTGGGTGATGACCTTTTTGTAACTAATGTGAAGCGCTTGCAACAAGGAATTGAATCCGGTGTTGCCAACGCCGTTTTGGTGAAAGTAAATCAAATCGGTTCTCTCACAGAAACCATAGATACCGTGAATTTGGCGAAACGGAACAGCTATAAGAATGTAATGTCGCATCGCTCTGGCGAAACCGAAGATGCGACCATTGCTGACCTGGCGGTTGCTTTGAATACGGGGCAAATTAAAACCGGATCAGCTTCTCGTTCGGACCGGATGGCCAAATACAATCAGTTGCTGAGAATCGAAGAGGAATTAGGAGATAATGCCTATTTCCCAGGTCTCAAATTCTGATAGTAGAAGCAGCGAAAATGCCCTCGTAAGGCTGGGCTAAATACGTAGTGGAAGATGTCTGAGGTTGCGAATAAAATAGGATTGCTCTTGTTATATAGTGCACTTGTTTCACTCGTAATTCAGACATCTTTTTTAAAGTTATGGTGCGGATCGACAACTGTTTTTAAAACCCATAAATCGATTAGGTTACGATGATGGTAATTATAAATTGGCTAAAATCTATTTTTAGTAACTTTTATAAAGGAACCTTCTTCGTTTGGTTTATCTGGGTATTGTTTTTTGATAATAATAGCATCCTTAATGCCATCCATAGTTATAATAAAAAGGAAAAGCTCGTCAGTGATACGCTCTATTACCACCACAAAATTTTAGAAGCCCGAAAGGATAGAGAAGAAGTATTCGGGAATGAAAAAATGCTAGAGAAGTGGGCGCGTGAAAAATACCGAATGAGTCGCCCTAATGAAGATGTTTACATTATTGTCGATGAGGAGAATCGATCTCTGGACGCAGTGGAATGAGCCCGAATATGAATGATTAGATCCGCTGTTTAATTCGTTAATCAGCATTTAGTGAATTTTTACCTGCAGTTTGAATGAATAAGAAAGTTATCTTAATTATACTCGACGGTTGGGGAATAGCCAAGTCCGGTGAGGAAAATCGATCTGCCATTGCGGTGGCTAATACGCCTTATATTGATAGTCTATTGGCAAACTATCCGAATTCAACCCTATTGACTTCAGGTTTGGAAGTAGGGCTTCCCGATGGCCAAATGGGTAATTCTGAGGTAGGTCATACCAATTTGGGAGCGGGGCGGATCGTTTATCAAGACCTGGTAAAAATCAACAAAGCAATTACAGAGGGTACGCTTTACAATGATCCAGTTTTGTCAAACGCATATAAGTATGCGCTGGACAACAAGAAGCGGGTTCATTTCATAGGATTAGTCTCCGATGGTGGCGTGCATTCTCATATTGACCATTTGAAAGGGTTGATTACGATTGCTCACCAGACAGGGATTACCGATGTGTTCGTCCATGCTTTTACGGATGGTCGAGACTGCGACCCTAAGAGTGGATCGGGATTTCTCACTGACTTGAAACAGCATATGAAATCAACCACCGGTCAAATTGCATCCATTACCGGGCGTTATTATGCCATGGATCGGGACAGACGTTGGGAGCGTGTCAAACTTGCCTACGATGTAATGGTTTTCGGAGAAGGGCAAAAAGTTTACCAAGACAAATTAATAGCAGCGGTAGAAGAATCCTATAGACAAAATGTAACAGATGAGTTCATTAAGCCTATCGTAGCGACTAAAGAAGACGGCTTGCCTGTAGCCTTGATCGAAGAAGGTGATGTAGTTATTAATTTCAATTTCCGGACCGACCGTGGAAGGGAGATTACCGAGGTTTTAACCCAACGGGATTTTCCAGAGTACAACATGTCGAAATTGAATCTCTATTATGTCACGCTGACGAACTACGACGAAACATATGCGAACGTCAAAGTGATTTTTGACAAAGACAACTTGGAGAATACCTTAGGGGAAGTTATCTCGAAAGCTGGTAAAAAGCAGATACGAATAGCAGAAACTGAAAAGTATCCCCATGTCACCTTTTTCTTTTCCGGGGGGCGCGAACAACCTTTTGAGGGTGAATCACGTATATTATGTCCTTCACCAAAAGTGGCTACCTACGATCTGAAACCGGAAATGTCTGCTTTTGAAATACGCGATCGGATTGTCCCCGAATTGGAAAGTGCGTCGGCCGACTTTATTTGTCTGAACTTTGCCAATGCTGACATGGTTGGTCATACAGGCGTATTCGAAGCTGCCGTCAAAGCAGCTGAGGCAGTGGATTCCTGCGTTCGCACCATCGTGGATACTGCCTTGAAGCACGGCTATGTATCCCTCATTTTAGCCGATCACGGTAATTCGGACTACATGATAAACGATGACGGCAGCCCCAATACACAACACTCTCTCAATCCAGTTCCTTTTATCGTTGTCGATCAAGAATACCGGGGGCCGGTAGGTTCAGGTCGGTTGGCGAATATAGCACCTACCATACTGAAACTGATGGGCCTGGAAAAACCATTAGAAATGAATGAGGAAAGCTTGGTATAATCTCCGCAGCTGGAAGATTCTGTCACAAAAGGGTAGCCTCTTTCTTTTGTGTATCAGCTTCCTTATGGGAGCTTGTCAAAACACGCCCGAAATTACGGATTCTACATCCATCCTGAATTTGGAGGAACTGATTGAGTCCCAAATCGAGTTCCTGTCTGAGACTAATCCCGAAGTGGAAAAAATAATGCTATTAAATGAAAAAGAGGATCGGGTTAAGACGCGTGAGATCAATTGGAGTGACGAGCTCGCTTATTTTCTAGAAGCGGACATTAGCAAAGCATCTCTAAGGGATAGTTATGAGATAGTCAACTCCGACACTCTAACCGAAACCTACCGACTTAGGGAAGGCCAATCCCACTCCGTAACTGAAATGGAGGTGCTATATTCAGGAAAAACTGGTGAGGTAGAAAAAGTGGTTATTCTTGTAAAGAAAGAAAATCGCCTTTTCAAGATATCGAGGGTGTTGTCTTTAATGATGGACGGCGCGAAAGACCAAAATCGTTTGCTAGCGTATGAAATTAAAGGCGTGCAACGACAAGCCTTATCTGAGGATAAAAATTTTACAATTAAAGGATCGATCCATTATTGATCAGATCTGAATACATGTTAAACTGTTAGTTATGATAATCCGTAAAGCAGTAATACCCGCAGCCGGTCTAGGCACTCGCTTTTTACCCGCAACCAAGAGTATGCCCAAAGAAATGCTTCCCATTATTGATATTCCGACCATTCAGTACGTCGTACAGGAAGCGGTCGACTCGGGAATAGATGATATTTTAATCATTTCGGGAAAGGGAAAAAGAGCGATCGAAGATCATTTTGATCGGAATTTTGAGTTGGAAGCGCGTTTGGAAGAGAAGGAAGATCAGGCTTGGTTTACGGAAATGCGTCGCTTGTCGGATATGGCAAATATTCATTTTGTCCGGCAAAAGGAAGCTTTAGGCCTCGGTGACGCAATTTATTATGCACGCCATCATGTCGGAGACGAGCCGTTTGCCGTCCTATTGGGAGATACGATTATGGACTCCGTGATTCCAGTTACACGTCAGTTGGTGGACACTTTTGAGCAGTATGGTGGATCGGTGATAGGGGTTGAAACGGTTCCCGCCGACAAAGTTAACCGTTATGGAATCGTAGGCGGAACCTCTTTAAGTGATTCCATTT
>JBAYRB010000070.1:0-9017 GCA_041676905.1 Spirosomataceae bacterium | reverse complement strand
GTCTCCGCTAGCGGAATATTAAAGGTGATAGGTTGGTCAGCAGTTCCCGTGGATGTACCATTTACAATCCGGCAGTTCACCACCGGGGCCTCGATCAGTACCAGGTTTTTTCCGTCACCCATGAGGTTGAACGCATAGATATCATGAATTTTTCCTGGTTGTGAAGGGGCGCCATATCCTTTCCCGCCGATCAAAAGCGTATAAGGGCTTCCCCCATAAGGTGGGGGGGTGTCCGGGCGTGCCTTGGTGATTACACCATTAATATAAACATGATGTACACTTGCGCTGTCACTGGCGCGGATGGCGACCCCCGTATAATTCGTCTGGCAATTGGTAATGAAGACCTGTTCAATGTCATCCTGAGGGCCAAACCATCTTGCAGGGGTTACCATGGTCGAATTGAGGGAACCACTTTCCCGTACGAGCGCAGGATACACATCCAGGCTTGACAGCGCAATCAGATCGTCACCGTTAATGCCATTGATGTTATTAATTCGGAAGTACTTGCAGCCCTGCCTTAAATTGATTCCGTCCTTGTTGAATGCTTTCAACTTGCGATCCCCGATGGTGAGGTGCTCCGGGTTATAAAGGGTGATATCACTAATTTCGGCATTATGTGTCCGTTCAAAACTCACAGCCCAGGCATGAGAATTTTCAATGCGCACGTTTTTCAACGAAAATCCGTCGACCTGTGCGATGAGAATCATAATGTTCCGCCAGTCGCCGGTTTGTTTTTCACCGGGTTTGCCGGCATCGCTTCCGTAACTTACTCGCCAGGTACCCTTACGTTGTTCTTCTTCCGGGTCGAGGGTTAGTTTTCGAGCGCCATCTCCCGTTGCCCGTGGGTTTTCGGCACCCCGTAATAGGACCCGCCCGACCCCTATCAGATGGATGTTTCGATTCCATTGCGGTTCGGTAATTCCGGCGCCGACGTTGTCACTGCGGAACATGTTGTCACGGCAAGAATCCGATAATTGAAGCGTACAGTTATCGAAAATGATAGTAATATCACTCGGTAAAAGTATGGCCTTGTCCAACAGCCACCTGGCCGAGCCATTTGCATTCTCAGCGGGTATCCGTATGACTTTCCCCGTGCCTTTTGCTTTATTCACAGCAAGTTGAATACGTTCAGCATCTGATCCCTTAAACTCATTCGGGGTGATTTCCAGTTTTTTCTTATCAACTGCTAAGATTTTTTCTATTGGGATAATATAGTTTCCGGAGAATGTAAACATCCATAAGAACAATAAGTAGCAAGTGAACATGGGGTTTAGGATTTAGTTCTATTTAATTTAATATCCGGAAGTTGCAACTATTTACTCTGTTCGAGCGGTTAGATACCCACGCATCTCATGAACGTAAAATTTGTACATGCTTTGAAAAAACCCACCATGAACTCCTTCTTGGTTACCTAAATAGGGTAAATTGATGTTTTTGAAACAGTACAAGGAGCTGAAAAAGATGACAAACGTCTAAAGTAAGTCGAAAAAGAAAACGTACCGAAAAACCAGGACCCGATGGAATGCGTTATTCAATTTCCTATTGAAAGGAATACACGGGTATCAGAAGTTGCCTGATCAGCATAGAGGTGCTGATCTGACTGTAAAAGAGGCCTCTACATTCAAGACGATTAAAGCCATCTACCTACAGTAGAAACACCCATACGATTACCTGAGTCAAAAATACGCGATCGGATCTTGGGTATCTACCAAGCCTAACATCCATGCGATCGTGTGAGGAAAGGAGAACAAATCCATAGAGTTCAGCCTGGAAATTCACAAATGCAGGTAGGCGGAATCAGTATCTTGGAACATACTAACACTACGCGTGGGGATAACTACGAAATATTAGAATATTTTCCCTAGTACGGAATTCGGGTCAAAACCTCTCATACTCCTACTGGTTAAACGTTAGCAGGGAACGGTTTCTTCCAGACCTACCCCAGAAAGATAGTTCCAGGTCCCCCAAACGATGACCGTATCGTAGTATTTTAATTGACTTTCAAACCACTCAGCACCCCAAGTCCAATTGACCCCTTGTTTTTCTACCAGATAACTCGCAACTATTTTAAATTCTTCCTGACCGATAAGACCCGTTTCGTTTAGTTGCTGCATGATACGGTTGACTTGGGGATCGTCTGTTTTGGCATAAGCCCATTGCTCAAATTTCTCCTTATCCTCTTGCCACGTTCGGTCAATCCGGTGCATTAATCCGGAGGGTTTAAACAAGCGTGTTCCCCATTTAAGTCCAATAAATTGCAGGTAATCGCGCCAGATAAGTCTTTCATTCATTTCCTGTCCGATCGACTTATCTCTGGTATAATGATAAGCAGCCCTGGGTGACAAAACCCCTCCTGAAATCCAGTTTTCAATTTCTGCCGGTTGGGCTTGTTCCGATTGGATGAGGTCGTTGATCTGCGATTCGGTCTTCTCTTCTCCTGAAACTTTTTCGATCTCCTTGGTAGAAAATCCCAACGACGAAAAATCTGGAAATTCTTCTACTTGCTCCTCGCCCCAAAAAAGGGATAATTGTCCTTCCTCAGCCGGTTTACGTACGGGAATTTTACTCACCGCGCGCGTAAAATCGGCATAACTATAGGGCAATCGCGAAATGTAAAAGGGCAAATCATGAGGATGCGTTAGGGTACTCATCCAGGTGAGGGAGATATCGACATTGATCCCCTTTAATTTTTTACTCAAAGAAGCTTCTATATTGGTTTCTTGGAGGGTAATTTCCTTGGAGGCTCTAATTTCGGCCACGTTATAGTTGTTGGCCAGGTCCGATACAATTTTTTCGGGCTCCCCTATCCTTATCAATAAATCCCCTCCTCTGCGCTGGAATTCCTGTCGAAGGTTGGAAACTGCTTGTATGATCTGATATGCCCTTTTTATTCCGGTCTTCCGAAAGCCTAAAGCCTTCATTCGAAACCGCCGTGGGTCGAAAACATACACCGGCAACACTTCATCAGCGTCACGGATCGCATTCCAAAAAGCCTCATTATCGTGGAGGCGTAAATCATTCCTAAACCAATAAATAAATCGCTTTGACACCGTTTTTTCTTACAACTGATCCTGAGAGGGATTTTTGTCTATCCGTTATTGTCGTTTTCGCAATTCTGCGAAAAAATCCGATTCGAATCGAAATTTTCAATCAAAACTTTATCAATTACTTCCCGTCAAATTACCCTTTTCCAAAGCCACCGCCATGTCGAAATGACGAAGAGCTTCTTGAAAAATATTGTCGGATGCATTTAGTATCTGATAAATTTCATTGGATAGGCCATCTTTCCGTTGTTTTCCCCATACGTAACGCCCCAATAATGCTTTTACTTCGAGCTGAATCAGTTCTTTCGACTTATCAAACTCTTCCTGATTGAATTCAATCCCCTGTTTTTTGCTTTCTGCGATGATTTCATTGAGCATTGCATCATTTACCTTGAAGGAGGCATTGAATTTATCGAACGGTGTTTTTAACAATTCCGTTTCATGTTTTGCTGCGTAGTTAACCGCATAATTGCGAATTATGTTTTTGGCTCGTAATTCGAACAGGTACCGGCTATGTCCACTACTATCTCTCGGAACAAAAACATCTGGCATGATTCCTCCGCCTCCATATACCTCTCTTCCACCGCTTGTCGTGTATTTCAGTTCTCTATTCAAATGAATGCTGTCCGCATGGAAAAACTCGCCATGTTCAAATCGCCGGGCTAAATCCCGCTGATATTCTTCGCTATCACCCAATTGATAGGGCTTTTGAATACTTCTTCCCGAGGGTGTATAATAACGTGAGACGGTCAGCCTCAATTCCGATCCATCGCTTAATTTTTGGGGCATTTGAACCAATCCTTTTCCGAACGTACGACGTCCTATAATCAAGGCTCGATCGTGGTCTTGGAGGGCTCCTGCTACAATTTCTGAGGCGGATGCACTACCTTCATCGACTAATACGATAACCGGTCCTTCTTCAAACATTCCTTTGATATGCGCTTTACTTTCTTTGTCAAAGTGTTTGCCTTTTCCTTTGGTGTAAACAAGGAGTTTATCATCAGAAATAAATTCATCGGCCATATTGATAGCCCTCTCCATATAACCACCAGGGTTTCCTCGTAGGTCGAGAATTAACTGTTGTAACCCTTGGTCTTTCAGCGAAGCCAGCGCTTTTTTAAATTCTTCATAGGTAGTTTCTGAAAAACGAGTCACTTTGATATACCCTGTTTTGTTATCTACCATGTAAGCTGCGTCAACGGAATAGGTAGGAATACGGTTCCGAATGATGTTGAATATTAAGGGGTCGGCTACTCCGTCCCGGCCAATCCCCAATTTCACTTCACTTCCCCGCTGCCCTCGAAGCATCTTAAATACCTTATTGTTAGTGACGCCGGGTCCCGAAAGTGGCTCATCATCGACCGTCAAAATGCGGTCACCACTGAGTATACCCACTTCTTCCGAGGGCCCTCCAAACAGGGGCGTTACCACATATACTGTGTCGTTATAAATATTGAATTCTACGCCAATTCCGTCAAAACCGGACTCTAGATGAGCTCTCGCTGCTATGGCATCCTCTTTGTTGAGATAGGAAGTATGCGGATCGAGCTTTTCAAGCATCTTGGTTATGGAATAGTCCACCAGTTCCTCCGTATCGACGGTGTCGACATAGTATCGGTCAATGCGCGTTAGGACTTCTCTAAACTTGATAAAGCCGTCCGACAAATCGTTTACCTGAGAACTACCGCCGAGTAAGGTAGCCCCAAGTATCATCCCTCCGGCAACCGCCAAGCTCAACATGATGGGGATCCTGACTTGCGTAGGCGTATTCCGGATATTTTCTCTTCCTTGGTTTATTTTCATCTTCCTACAAGCATTTCTTCCAACCTTCTAATTTAACTTTTTCCTTACTAAAATCCATTGATAGCTATGTCCTCTCCTTCCCGTGTCAATTCCCTATTGACCAGCGTTTTTCAACTTTTCGATGTAACTAATTCTTCAAAAAAAGTGAGAGATTCTGGATTTGCCATAGCTTCTTTACTGATCGATGACATTGAATTGCCACCCATTAGAATACGTTTGACGGGAGTTTCCATTTTTTTCCCACTTTTGGTGTAGGGTATAGCTGGGGCGACCCTAATTTCATCGGGTACATGTCGGGGACTGTAGCCGGTTCGAAGCTTTGATTGAATAGCAGTGGTCAGCTCTGGAGTCAGTTCATATCCTTCGTTGAATACCAAAAACAATAAAATCTTATCCTGGTTTTCCAAATACACGACCAGACTATCCTTTACCTCTTCAAAAGTTTCAACCGCTTCATAAATTTCAGAGGGTCCAATTCGAACACCGTGTCGATTAAGGGTTGCATCGGATCTTCCATAGATGATGACCGAGCCCCGTGAGGTTACTTCGATCCAGTCGCCGTGATGCCATACGTTGTCAAAACGATTAAAATAGCTTTCCTGGTATTTTTGGTTGTTGGTATCGTTCCAAAAATAAAGGGGCATACTCGGCATCGGTCGTGTAATGACCATTTCACCGGGTTGATCGATGAGTGGGTTTCCGCTGTCATCGAAACTTTCCACTTTGGCTCCGAGCATACGGCACTGGATTTCCCCTGGATAAACGGGTAATAAGGGGCACCCGCCGACGAAGGCACTGCAAACATCGGTACCTCCGCTAAGCGAGATCAGCCAAATGTCAGGTTTGATATTCGCATAGATCCATTTAAACAACTCTGCTGACAAAGGAGACCCGGTAGAGCCAATGCTTCGGAGTGCACGCAAATCGACATGTACGGGGGGGTCGCCAGCCTTCATACAGGCATTGTAAAAAGAAGCCCCCGCTCCGAAGTGATTGATCTTAGCCCTAGACGCCAGTTCCCATAATACATTGATATTAGGATAACTAGGGGACCCGTCATAAAGGGTGAGTGTAGCTCCGGTCAGTAAAGCACTAAGTGCATAATTCCACATCATCCAACCGGTGGTCGAATACCAGAAATAATTTTCCCCAGGCCTTACATCCTGATGAAAAATGAGCGCTTTCATATGTTCGATTAAACACCCACCCGCACTATGGACAATGGCTTTAGGTTTACCAGTCGTTCCGGAGGAGTACAATATCCAGATAGGATGTGAGAAAGGCAATTCTTCGAATTCCAGGGGCGTGGGAGGCATCATCAATACGTCATTCCAAGAGATATAATCGCTCACTTCTCGGTCAGACGCTAAATAGGGAATAACTACCACATGTTTGACCGATGGAATGGCTGATTCTATGATGGAAATATCTTCTATTTTATCATAGATTTTACCATTGTAACTGTAACCATCCACCGCAAAAATGACCTTTGGCGAAATCTGATGAAAGCGATCTATGACAGCCGTATTTCCAAAATCGGGTGAGCAACAAGACCATATGGCACCAACTGCATTGGTCGCCAAAAACGCCGCTATGGTATGGGGGGTATTGGGTAAAATACCTACGATGCGATCGCCTGGTTTGATGCCTATACTTCGCAACCAGGCGGCAATCGCAGCAACCTGCTTTTCCAGATTTTCCCAAGAGATGGACGTTAGCTCCTGTCGTTCCGACTTAAACCAGATTGCAGGTTGCTTTTTGTCCTTATTTCTAAAAACATTTTCTGCATAATTCAAGGTAGCTTGTTCAAACCACCTCGTCTCCATAAAACTCCCCGCATTTAACACTTGGGAGTAACCGTGCTTTTTTTTTATTGAAAAATAAACCCAAAGACTCTCCCAAAAGCCTTCAATATCCGTTACGGACCAACTCCAAAGCTCTTGGTAATTATTAAAGTATAGTCCCTTTTTAACGAAGAGCCAATCCATGTACTTTTTTATATTGGCTGACTCCAATAAACGGGCATCGGGTTTCCACAAAGGGGAAATATTACTCATTGGATGCAAAATTTGGGTTCAAGAAACCATCGTTTTTCATAGTTGGTCAGTACTAATACTGACTACTGAATGCACAATTTAGCGTATTATGGTAATATTTTATAGAATCAACAATACAGTTGTGACTTTCAGCTGAATAATGTTCTACCTTTGATGTTTATTTCTCAAACGAGAATCATACAATCATTTCAACAGCAGGAAACCATTCCTTTATAAGGATGAGGAAACGTAATCATTTCGAAAAAGACAAACGCGAGGGAGATCGTGAAGAAAAATTTAGAGAAAGACGAAGCACGAACAAACGTCCATTCTCTTCAGCAAAACCCAATGAAACTCGTTCAAGACGTGAAAAAGAAGGTTTTAGGGAAGCCGATGGGGAAAAACCCTACCGAGGCAGGCCTTCTGAACGAAAATCAGAACCCAATACTACTTCTTTCAAGAAAAACTATAAAGACACCGAGCGAGAAAGACCTTATCGGAGCCGTTATTCAGACCGAAATTTAGAAACCGGTGCTCCTTCTTTCAAGAAAAACGCTAAAGTCCGGGATGATCAAAGAGCTCCTAAAGACGGGTTTGCTCCACGAAAACCTTATGGGAGACAGGGTGACCCTGAGGTAGGGAGCAGGCCCCCAAAAAAAGATTTCATTCCTAGAACCTTCCGTTCGGAAGCCATTGAACAGAAGCGCCCGAACCCGACCTCGTCTAATTCGGGAAAAGACTTGATTCGCTTGAATCGTTACATTGCCAATGCCGGAATCTGTTCAAGAAGAGAGGCTGACGAGCTAATAGACGCAGGTCAAATTAGCGTAAACGGTAAAGTGATCACCGAAATGGGTTACAAAGTCAAGCCCACTGATATCGTAAAATATGGCAAAAGAGTGTTAAATCCCGAAAAGTTGGTTTATATCTTATTAAACAAACCGAAGGGGTTTCTCACCACCACCGAGGATCCTGAAGACCGTAAAACCGTTTTGGATTTAATCCAAGGGGCTTGCGAAGAAAGGGTATACCCCGTGGGTCGGCTCGACCGAAATACCACTGGTCTCCTCCTTATTACCAATGATGGAGAACTGGCTGATAAGCTCACACACCCCTCTAATAATATCCGGAAAATTTACCAGGCTGAGCTCGATAAACCCCTGTCTCTGGAAGATTTTGAAGCCATCAAGGCGGGTGTTGAGTTAGAAGATGGCTTTATCAAACCCGATGATTTGGGCATTGTAACGCCCGACGCCTATGTTGTGGGAATCGAAATACATAGCGGACGCAACCGCATAGTTAGACGGATCTTCGAGCATTTTAATTATGAAGTAAAAAAGCTGGATCGAACCGTATTTGCTGGGTTAACCAAAAAAGACCTTCCTCGTGGCAAGTGGCGTTTTCTAACTCAAAAAGAGATTGTAGCGCTCAAGTTTTTAACGTAGAGCGCCTATAATCCGAGTTTGTTCATGTAAGCGCGCATATCCTTATCACCGCGGCCTGACAAGTTTACCACAACGATATCAGACTCCTGAAAATTCATACGCCCTAACACAGCCAAGGCATGGGAAGATTCGAGTGCGGGAATAATGCCTTCTAGTCGGGTAAGTTCAAAGGCCGCGTCCAACACTTCTTCGTCGGTAGCGGACAGGAATTTGGCTCTCCCGGTTTCAAAAAGGTGAGCGTGGATGGGGCCAATTCCCGGGTAGTCGAGTCCTGCAGAAATGGAATACGGTTCTACCACCTGTCCGTCTTCAGTCTGCATCAATATGGTTTTACTACCGTGTAGTACGCCTGGTTTACCTAGGGCGGTAGTCGCTGCGGAATGTCCCGAATCAATGCCTTTACCTGCCGCTTCTATTGCCACCAATTGGACCGAAGGGGTATGTAAATAGTGATAAAATGCGCCGGCAGCATTGCTCCCACCGCCAACACAAGCAAGGACGTAATCCGGATTTTCTCTGCCCTCCTGTTCTACCAATTGTTGTTTGATTTCTTCGGATATGACCGACTGAAAACGGGCAACCATGTCGGGATAGGGATGTGGGCCAACTACCGAACCAATGATATAGTGGGTGTCTTCCGGATTGTTTATCCAATGTCGCATGGCTTCATTGGTGGCATCTTTCAGGGT
>JBAYRB010000069.1:0-9049 GCA_041676905.1 Spirosomataceae bacterium | reverse complement strand
CTTTGAGGTATTTGAGCAGCAGCATGGCGATCATGGCGGTCCATATTTGGATCAAGACCGCGTTTTCCGATGTTCCCACGAAGGACTTGATCTTCATGTGGCTCTTAATCTGCTTGAAGAAGATTTCTATAGCCCATCGCTCCTTGTAGATGTCCGCTACTGTTTGAGCGTCCCAATGACGGTTGTTGGTCAGGAAGACATACTCCTTTCCAGTTCTGCTGTCCAAATAGCGAATACGCCTCAATAAGGAGCCATATTCCTTTTTAGAGGCGTAAGATGTCAGGTAGACATCCTCATCCTCAAGCACTCCGCCTTCTACATCATATTGCTCTTTGACTTCATATGCCATATTTGACTTTGCTCGAGTCACAAAGAAACATCCCCTGCTGTCCAAGACTTTTAGCCAGGCAAAATCCAGGTAACCCCGATCCACTACTACGACGCTACCTTTCGGGAAAATCATTTCTCTGGCTACTTTTATTTCATGTGTATTGGCGTCGGTTAATTTTACAAATACGGGTAACAGACCACCGTAATCCAATACTGTATGTAGTTTTACAGCCCCTTTTTGACTTCGGTAACATGCCCAGTCGAAAACCTTCAGGCACAACGGGATAATGCTGGCGTCAGCTAAAAAAATCTTCCTCTTGAGCCTGGATAACCCCGACCTTGAAAACTTATGCGAGGCACCTAGGTGATTTAGAAGCATGAAATAGACCGCTTTGAATAATTCCGGAGTTCGATTTTTATTGATATACGACAAGCTAGACTTGCATGGAACTCGATCTACACCAAGATGAGACAAATTGCCCGTCGTACTGGTAAGTCCGTTACTAATATCGCGGACAGAAGCGGCACCACCAATGTGACAGAATAACATAGCCACCAGATGCGTCCAAGATGTAATTCCCTTCTGATGCTTGTCAGAAGCGTGCTTAGATACCAAGCGGTCGAACTTATCTCGGGGAATCAGGCTCAACATTTGACTGAAAAGTGATATTTTTACCATTGGGAGACTCCTGGTTTTGGTTTGACGATTAAAACCTAACACTTTTCAGTGAGAGTCTCCCTTTTTTTATGCTTCCTTATCTTTTATTTTGGACAGGTGTGTACTGACATCTTAAACGAAACATTTTTCTATCCTTATCAGGATGTGCATCGGTGTACGATACGAATGATAGAAGATGTACCTTTTAAAAAAATTGTCTATCAGGTACTTGAAAATCATTTCAGTTTTGTGAAAGATCAGGATGACTGGGTAGATTCAAAATTGATATTCGAGATCGAGTCGAAAAACGGCAATACCGGAGTGTTTTTTAAACATGAAGGCTTGACTCCAGAAAAAGAATGTTATCCGGTTTGCCACGAAGCATGGACCGGCTACATCGAAGGGAGTCTAAAAGACTTGATTACGACGGGAAAAGGAAGGCCAAATCCAAAGCAGGGAGGTTTTAATGCAGAACTTGTAAATAAATGGGAACTTGATAAATAGCTATTTGTAATAAAAGTAGTTACAAATAAGCACTGGAAAAAACATTAGAAAGATCAATTTGTCACGACTATTTTAATAGGATTGATGGGAGATTTCAGGTTTCAGTTGCATAAATAACGAACTGCCAAAAGGTGCACGGGGCAACCATTTTTCCTCAAAACGCATGAGTTTTTCAAGGGTATTGTTAATGAAGTCGCCCGGATATTTTACATCGGATTCGGGTTTTGTATCCCTATAGGCCCCCCTTTTAATTTGAAGCCTTTGAAAACCCCGTACCAAAGATATAGGTAATGCTAATGTAAAAGGCCAGTAAGTGCTATGGGTAATTTGTAACCCTGTGTCCTTGGTTAATTTCTGGAAATCCTTCAAAGTAAAACGGCGTGAACTACCTACCGCAAGATCATGCGTTCCCGCAAACACCTGAAACGCATGGATGTTGATTAAAATCATCCCATTGGGAACGAGACGGGATTTAAATTGGCGGAGAGTATCGCTAATTTCTTCATCGGTAAGAAAATAGAGGGCATCGTTGCAACAGATAACGTCATAGGTCTGTTCGGGTCTGAATGCATTGACCTTTCTTAGATCGCCCAGATCTACATCCAATTGGCGATCTTTTGAAAACTTTACCGCATGAGCTGAAGCATCAAAACCGGAACAATTTTTATAGCCCTTCGCGTGCAAATAGCTTAACAAACCGCCTGTTCCACAGGCAGCGTCGAGAATTCGAATTTGTCGATCCTCGAATTGTTGTCGAATATTCTTCAAAACCATCCGATGAAGGCGTCCATACCACCAGAGTTTTTGTTCGACTTCGAACATTCTCCTATATTCTTCCTCATTATCGATCATCAGCTGACGATTTCGTAATGTTTAATTTGATTACATATTGTGGTTGACCACTGGAAGTCATGAAGCTTTTTCCAATATACTCTCCTAAAATACTGAGTAAAATGATTTGTAGCCCTCCAATGAATAATGACATGGCCGTTACCACTTGCCAACCTTTGGGGTCGGGGCCTAAAAACCATTGATAAGTAAGATAAAGAAGCAATAGGCTTCCCAATCCCCAGATACCTACTCCAATTGGCATAAAGAGTCGGATTGGAAGGGCAGAGTAACAGAATAAGATGTTCAGAAAAAGGGAAATTAATTTACGCCAATTGTAATTTGACTTTCCTTCTTCCCGTTTGCTATGCTTAACTTCTATCGTCGTGAAATTGCGGGTATACCGAAAAATGAGTCCGTCGATATAAGGGTAAGGCCCTGTGTATTTAATAATTTCTCGAACCACCTCTTTCCGAATCAGTTTGAAGCTCGACAAATACAGACTTTTGGGTTTTTCGATTAAATAACTCGTTATCCAGTTTACAAATTTGCTTCCCAGATTGCGATAAAATGCGTGTTCTTTTTTACGATAGTACGTGTATACAACGTCAAAATCGCCTGATCGGGCAACGGTCAAAAGCTTTAGTATTTCCTCGGGTGGATTTTGGAAATCATCGTCAATCATCACACAAAAATCGCCCATAGCCCAGTTCAAACCACACATTACCGCATTAAATTCGCCAAAATTTCTACGCAATGATAGGAATCGGATATGGTGAAATTCTTCAGCAAGTGATTTGCAGACGGCTTCCGAATGATCTTTACTTCCGTCATTCACCAGGACAATTTCGTAGGAAACATCGTTGAGTGCATTTTGCAACCTTTCGACTAGCAAGCGAATTCGGTTTGCACTATTGTATACGGGTATGATGACCGACAATTCAATCGTTTTCATAGGTAGGTGCTATTGAATTTATTGACGGTCTCAACGATATAGTCGATTTCGTCATCGGTGAGCATAGGGTGGAGGGGAAGGCTCAATACTTCCTGACAAAGTTTTTCAGTGATGGGTAGGGAGAGGTGGTTAAATTGTTTATAGGCTTTTTGTTTATGGATCGGCGTAGGATAATGTATATCGGCTTGTATACCGTTTTCAAATAGATAGGCCTTCAGTCGATCACGCTGAGGATGTTTTACGACGAAAAGGTGCCATACATCTTCATTGATTTGGTCATTGGCCGGAAGGATGAGTTGAGGAAGTTTGATTTCTTGGAGGTATTTACGTGCAATCGTTTTACGTCGCTGATTATCCCGATCCAAATAGGGGAGTTTTATATTTAAAAAAGCGGCTTGTAATTCATCCATGCGACTGTTGACTCCTTTATACTCATTTTGATAGCGGACGAGGGAGCCATAGTTTCGAAGAAAGCGAATCTTATCCGCCAATTCTGCGTCGGAGGTAACAACGGCTCCGGCATCTCCCAAAGCGCCTAAGTTTTTGGTTGGATAGAAGCTAAACGCAGTGGCATGAGCCCAGCTACCCACTTTACGCCCTTGGTAAGTGGCGCCGTGGGCTTGTGCGGCATCGGTGACTACCTTTAGGCCATATTGATCGGCGATCGCCAGAACCCGATCAATGGCACAGCTCCTGCCATATAAATCGGTGGTGATGATTGCTTTGGTACGTACGGTAATATGCTGTTCTATTAAATCAGGGTCTAAGAGCATCGTTGCAGGGTCAGGTTCTACTAAGACAGGGGTATAACCTAGCGCACTGACGGGTAAGACCGTAGCGATATAAGTATTAGCTGGAACAATTATTTCACTTTTCGCCGGGAGTTCGAATGATTTTAATATGAGCGTAATGGCATCTAGACCATTTGCCACACCCACACAGTACTTTGCATCACAATATCGCGCGAATGCTTCCTCGAAATTTTTTAATTCGTTTCCCAGTAAATACCAACCATTTCGGATCGTTCGAGTAGATGCTTCTTCAAGTTTATCGAAAAAAGGTGTGTTGATTAATTTAAGGTCTAAAAATGAAATCATTTATTGGGTTCAAGCTGGTTTTGTATACTCGTCACGTTACGATTTATAATATAAGGTTCGTCTATATAGTCTGATCGGTCATAATATTGATTAGATAAGACAAGTAAAATCGCATCTTCTGTAAACTCATCCATAACATGCCAGTCTTTGGGTTCGAGAATAAGGCAGGTAGACGGGGAATTCAGTAAAAAATGTTCTTCGATAATCCCATCGGTTGAGTAGACATGACAGCTACCTTTAATACAAATTAATGCATTGTAGGTTTGGTAATGACGGTGTCCACCACGAGTTGCATGCTCTGCCCCGTAGATGAAAAATACGCGTTTTATAGCACCGGGAATAATCTTTTCAAATACCGTCAAATTACCTTGTCCGGTATTAAAAGTATCGAGTTGGATGAGATGTGCCATATCGTTCAATTTTACTTGAGGAGGTATAAAAATACATCATTTAGGGTTTTGTTGTGCAATTATAGGATATAATTGGGATAAAAAATGCAAAGCTGTTTTAATTATTTAGAGATAGGGTACATTTAACTGATTCATTTGATAAGTGACCAGAAATTGGAAAATTAGTGAAAAATATGCCAATTAAATACGTGATCTATGAATTGGAAAATTTTCAACGGTAGAGGTTCCAGCCAAATTATTTTATTATAACCCATGTAGAACACTTGGGGATGGATAATACAGCCCATCGCGCAAATGAACATGACTAAACGAAACGCTCGTTGCGAAGCTTCTTTCTGAAATATAAAAAACGCTATGAGTAGAAAAGGGAAACCGTATGCGAGCGATCGGTCGATGTCATGAACAAAGGCCGTACTGAGGAACAAAATAAAGAAAGCCAACGAGAGCATCCCCAGAAGTGTCTTCTTTTGCGTAAGATAAAGCAATAGCGCAGCCCCCACCAACAAAAACCAAAATGCTTCAAAAGTAGTCCAAACACTACTTCCAAAACCCATTCGATGCATCTTGTCGAAAAGTTCGGGTGTGCCAATCGTAGAATATTCATGGTCGGGGAAATATGTCGATTTAACATAAAATCGAATACTCAGATAGACACCCCAACCGAGCCAAATAACCCTATTTCGACCTTGAAATATAGCCGGAAATAGTGTGCTTGGGGTAAAAGAATTCAGATCGTAGGCTCGTTGAATCATGTTCCATAAGAGAAGGAACCCACCGGCTAAAACAGCACGCTCATCGGTAAAAAATGCAATCAATAAGAAAAGGAAACTTGCCCAAGGCTTTCGATGCAGCATGGCAGCTAGTAGACCAAAATAGGCAATTCCATCACCATAACCGTGAACCTCTGCAAAATGCCAAATGCCGACAAAGGTGTTAGAAATCGACAAGACAAAGAACGTGGTGAGTATTTTGTCCTGCGTGAGTTGGAAAGCCCATTTTCCAATCCAATATACGAAATACACGCCGAGGGCTGCCTGTATGATCAACATGAGGATCAGGTTATGGCGAGTGATATAGGAAAGCCCCGGGAGTGTCCACCTCAATATCATATTTTCTCTTCGGATAGCTTCCTCTATACCTTCAGGTCGGAGCAAGTTCTGTGCTTGAATTTCAATAAACGACCACGAATCCAGGTTAATTTCACCATGGAGGTATTTAACTACCAGTTGATAAGGTGGAAAGCTTAGAAATAGTGATAGTCCGACCGATATAGCTATTAGTTTCCATAACCAATATCGTCCGGAAAGAACGGATTCGATCCACGTTTGGAAGTTTTTATAAAAGGTTTCCAAAACCATCTTATAGGTATATTAGCGCTTTGAACTTTTTCTAACCTTATTACTGCAAGGAGGTACTGAAATATAATGAATCTCTTTTGTTATTCCGTAATACGTTCCAATTATTGATTTAACGGACACCTGCGTAAATGTACCGCAATCCTATCGAAAACAGGATGATTGTTAAAAAATAAAGTGGAGTTTGGTACATAATTAAAATTGTAAGTACGATATAAGGGAAGAATAAGCGTTTTAAACTGTTTTCAAGCGGTAAATTAAAGAAGGATAGCAACCCGTGGTAAGAAATTAAAATACTACAAGTGAAGAAAAATAATTGGATCAAATCAATTACTTCCAATTCGCTCAGACCATATCGGGTAATGACGAATAGCTCTGGGATTAAAAGTAGGAAATGCGTGAACACTATGTCCAATACACGTTGCCTACGTTTAAGGGGTAGCGTACGACTCCATGACCATGCCTCAACCCTCCATCGGTAGGTCTCATATGAAATACCTAGGTTGGCTAGTGCCGCAAACGATAATCCTACGGCGGGGAGTCGAAGGTCGAATTCGTCAGTACTATAATACCATAACGTGGCCGCGATCGCCAGAGAGGAACCCAATTTAGTGAGCAACAGGGTTAATCCCCTCTCACGAAATAGCCACTCGATGGTCCAAAGTGGCATAGAAACAGGTCTTTTACGTTTTAAAAAGCTTCGTACAGTACGCTTAGTGTAAGAGGTATTTGGATGAGTAAGTCGATAATTACCCGCTGCGACGAGCGTGCCGGTCCATAGCAATAAAAATAATGATCTTGTCAAAAGACTATTCCAGAGTGATAACTTGGCAGCGACGAAAACTATCCAAATGAAATAAAGGATGAGGGGCAGTAGTAAGCCAACAGCGATGCAGATGAGCTCCACTAGTCGAGTTCGTAAGGGCAGAAGCCGAAGCAGGTAAATAAAACTGTACGCACGCGATTTCCATAAGTGATTCCAAAAGAACCAAACCAAACCGACGTACAAAGTGCTAAATGCGCCAAAATTGAGCGGTGAACTGGTGAGAAAAAAGACGGCTATACCGAAATGTTCCCGGGGCGTCATAAAGCCGAAGCCGCATAAAATGACTACCATAAAGAAGCCGGCTCTCTGCTTGTAAAATTCTCTTACGGTCGTTTGCATTAGAATGTCCATCAGCGCACCACCAGGGTTTTATTTAAAAGACGGAAGGATTGGGTGATGAAAAGTTCCTTTTTTTCGATAACCTGATGGGAGGAAATCAAAAAACTAACCGATTGTTTTCGATAGGCATTAATTAACTCATAAAGTGTTGAGCGTGCATCTGCATCGATCGTAATCATGGGTTCATCGAGAATGATGAGACGTAGGTTTCCCAAAAAGGTCAGCAAAAGCGAAAGCTTTTTAACCATCCCGCTTGAACATGCGCCTATTGGTTGGTGTAGGTAATTCACCACCCCAAATCGTTCGGTAAGGTATTTAACTTGGTGAGAGGGAGCTTGTCTAACTTTTGCCGTAAATCGTATTAAGTCGTAGGGGGTGAGGAAGTCCGGAAATACCGGTTCTGCCTCTCCCATGCTTACCCGATAACGAAAGGCAATCGGATCTCGTTTTTGGTCATAGCGATCGTCGAGGACAATTTTGCCTGAGTAGGGTAATTGACCTGCCAAAATCCGAAATAGAGTTGTCTTGCCCGCACCGTTTTCTCCATGGATCCAATAGATGCCTTCTGAAATTGACCATTCGGGAATCGATAATACCGGGTGTGAACCGTAACGTTTTTCTAATTCTTGCAAATGGAGTAGGCGGGTCGAAGCACTTGACATTAGGTGGTCGGACGAGTGGAGATTCGGTTTCGGTGTCCAAAATATAAAAAATAAAAAGGTTGTTACCGAAATGATAACAACCCTTTATTTTCATAGCCTTAATACAGGCTTATGAAATTGACCCTTACGAATTAATTGTTGCCAGTAGTATCAGTAGCTACAGTATCCGCTTCAACTTCTACAGGCTCAACAATTGTTTCTTCTACGGTGGTCTCCTCTACTGTTTCAGTAGGTTTGTTAGTACAGGCAACGAATGAAACCATACCTGCTACAAACAAGAATGCTAAGATCTTTTTCATTTTTTTCTGGGTGTATTAGTTGTTAAAACTTATACAAAGTTAAACGAACTAAAAGGCAAAATCCAACTTTTTGGGTTGGATTTTTTCGAGAACTTAGAATTTCCTTAGAAATAGACAAGTTGAGCTACTTTTCTAAAATTAAGCCTTCTTCGAAATGAAGATGATTTTACTTGGAATTTAGATGTTGGCTAATTCCAATATCAGTTGTTCTATTTGTTTGCGATTGGTGGCGGGGAAATTCGCAATTCTGATCTGACTTGACTTCTTGTCCCCGTAACCGCTTCCCACGATAAGTCCTTTTTGACGCAGCTGTCCAATGATCTCCTGGGCGGGTAGTTCGGTGTTGATAACCGCGACTGTTTTAGATCGAAAATTATCCTCTTCTACGAAGGGAGAAAAACCCTTTGTATTTTCAGCAAACTGATACAATAACTGTGCTTTTTCTTCAGTTTCTTTACGGATACGTTCTACGCCATAGGCGTTCATATCTTCGGCAATTTTACCCAACAGATAAATGAGCATTACATTGGGAGTAGCCGGTGTTTCATTTTTTTGGGCATTTTTCCAAAGGGTGGGCAGGTCATGATGTGCACCGATACTAATTTGGTCTACATCACGGAGCTGATTAGCTTTTAGCAAGCATTTTTCGCTAACGATCCAGACACCCAATCCCGCCGGAAGTCCAAAGGCTTTTTGGACTGAAAAAAAGGCGGTATCAACCCGATTATAGTCTAGCATGGGATAAGGTGCCGACGACACCATGTCCACTGCCAGCATTACCGAAGG
>JBAYRB010000068.1:0-9076 GCA_041676905.1 Spirosomataceae bacterium | reverse complement strand
GGGAAGGCCATAGATGGTGGGATTTGAAACGTTGGCATAAAGCCGGCACCATCAACTTGTCGGGATGGACCGGGGGCGATGAACACTTTAGTTCATACCTGTCGTCACCCATTAATTTCGATGTGAATAAACACCTCGTGTTCCCACTTCCACAAGCAGAAATCGATCGCAATAGTGGTATCATGGAAAACAATCCAGGTTACTAACCAATCAACACACTATATAGAGGCTATCCCGGGCATTCATTATGCATTGGGATAGCCTCTCACTACAAAACAGCCAAGCTTATGTACTTCATCAAAAGAAATGTCTTGCTTCTTTTGGGGTGTTTGATGACGGCACAAGTGAACGCCCAAACTGTAAAATCCATTTCAGAAGACGTGTTGTACGATAAAATTTTAGGGTACTGGAATGGTCAACTCGTTGGAAATTACTTAGGCTTTCCGTTCGAGAATCTTTATGATCTAGAGCCGATTCCGGTATTTGTGGATCGCTATTACAATGTTTTTGATACCGATTCCCTCGACCTAAAAATGAATATCAATGACAGGCGGGCTTATGTGCATATACTAGCCGATGCATTGGGTGGTGCATGGAGTGACGACGATACCGACATTGAATTCGTGACCTTACACGGTCTTGAGAAATTTGGCCTCGAATTGAACTACGATCATATTGTTACCCTACGAAATGACCATATAAATCGTTTCATCTGGGCTGCAAATGCCAATGCCAAACGACTGCTAGGAGAAGGATACAAACCACCCGCAACGGGAAGTAAGGAGCTTAATCCCTTTTGGTGGGGACTCACCTCCCAACTTACGAATGAAATTTGGGGAGTAATCTATCCGGGAATGACTAAAAAGGCTGCAAAATGGTCTGAATGGGGCGCAAGGGTCACAAATGATGACTGGGCAACTCATCCTACAAAATTTTATGGCGCCCTCTACAGCGCTGCTTTTTTTAAGAAAGACATCAATAAACTCATTGAAATCGGAATGCGCGAAATCCCGGAAGATAGCCCCTTTTTAGCGGGCATCAAGGATGTTATTAAATGGTCTACAGAGCATGAAAATTGGCGAGACTGCCGGAAATTAATCCACGATAAATATTTTAAGGAAATAAACGGTTTCCAAATTCCTTATCCGATGATGGGTTCAGTGGTAAATGGACTGAGTGCCGTGATGGCTTTGATCTATGGGAAGGGGGATTTTATCAAAACCGTAGGAATTGCTGTATCGGCGGGATACGATTGCGATAATCAGGCGGCTACAATAGGCGGACTGCTTGGTGTGATTCATGGGGGAAGTCAGATACCTGAACATCTAACCAAAAATGTGGCCTCCAGAAATCAATGGCAGTTCCCCTTCAACGATACCTACATCAACTATTCCCGAGACGGACTTCCTAGTTACAACAAAATCAGTGACATTGTCTCTCGCATCTTAGCGCAGACAGAAAAAGCAATCCTAGCAAATGGTGGTGAGGTAAAACAGGTCAATGGTAAAAAGACGTTCTTCATCCAAACTGACTTCGATAACCTGAAAGGAGACATTGACTAACCATCTAACGTACAAAACCATGAGAAATGGGGCGAAATTAATCAACGTCGTTTTTTTCTTATTATCCACAACGCTTCTGAATGGACAGGTATCCGAAAGCACTTGGTTTGAATTTAAGCCTGACCATAGCGATGATCCTGGCGTCATCGGGATGCAAAGTTGGCTGGATGCCCCCGCGGGTAAGCATGGATTTGTTCAGATGATAAACGACAAGCTCGTCTTCGAAAATGGCAAAGAAGTTAAGTTTTGGGGTACCAATATTTGCAGCCGCCTCCCCTTTGTTTCAGCCCAACGAGCGGATGAGTTCGTCAACTTTTTAGCAAAATACGGGGTTAATGCCGTCCGATTTCACAAATTCTCCTGGTATGCCTACCATGGCAATAAATCTACGGAGTTTGATCCCGAAAAATTTGACCGGTTTGATTATTTCCAGGCACAATTAAGAGAAAAAGGAATTTACTACGGATGGTCTCACATTTATGGTCATAAGGTACAACCAGGGGACAGTGCGAAGCTTCTGGCTTATAACGAAATCAAAAACCTTAATTATCCCTGGGCTCACCTCAATGGTACTACCTCCAGTCTAGTTAATTTCGCCCCTGATTTACAAGAATTAAGCATTGAACTTACTGTGAATATGCTTAATCATGTGAACCCACATACCGGATTGCGCTATGCGGACGACCCTGCTCTTATTTTCGTCGAATTTCAAAATGAAGACAATATATTTTGGGGGGCAATTGCCCGTTCTTTAGAGCAAGCACCGACTTATAAAAAACTTTTGTGTAAGCAGTTTTCCCAATGGTTGAAAGCAAAATATGGTTTTCATGAAAACCTGGAAAAAGCATGGGGGGGTGGGATTATACCAGCAGGCGAACACCTTGACAATGAAAATATTTTCCCGAATCCCGATCATCATCTTTTCAGCAGAGAATACGAAGCAGCGTTGGCTGAGAACCGGTCAATGCCTCAACACCTGCTTGATAAAATGCGTTTCCTCTATGAGCAGCAATTGTCGTATTACAAGAAATTTGAAAAGGCCGTTCGAGCCACTGGTTATAAAGGGGCTTTAGTGGCTTCCTGTTGGCAAGCCGGGTCGGGCATAGCTCATCTCTACAATCTTCATTCGGACTACGAAATCGGAATGATTGACCGTCATAATTATTTTGGTGGAGGTTCGGGTGGGCACCAAATCAAAGAAGGTAGGGTAAGGAACACCCCCCTCTTAGCGCAACCAGGTTCGGGGTTACTCAGTACGGGGTTACAGGATGTGATTGATCGTCCTTTCTCCTTTTCCGAATGGATGAGTCTAGTGCCCAATGAATGGACCGCCGAGGCTGCTCCTTTGATCGCGATGTACGGGATGGGGCTGCAAGGATGGGATGCGTCTTTTTCCTTCGCCACCGATATCCCTCGATTCTCTAAATACCTGCAGTCAGAAACCCATGGGGTGTACAACGCGACCAGTCCATTGCATATGGGGCTATATCCAGCATTAGCCCGCATGATTTATCGCAATGATATTAAGGAAAGTCCTGTATTGTCCACCCGGAATGTACACATTCCCTCCCTTCAGACCGGGAAGTTGAGTTTTGTCGACCGTGTGAGACAGGGCTATGACGATAAGAGTTTTTCGGGTACTATAACCCCTGAATTGGTAGCTGTAGGTCGTTTTCCTATTCAATTTACAACCGAATATCAGGAAACCCAGGTACCTGACATGGGGGAGTATTGGAAAGCCGACAAGCAGCTAATAGAATCGTACACCGGGGAATTAACCTGGCGGTACGGGGATAAAAAGTATGTAACACTTAACACAGCTGGAAGTAAAGGGCTCCTCGGTTTTGCCGGGGGCGAGAAAATCGAACTGGATAATTGGGAGATAAATGTTTCCAACCCTTTCGCAGTCGTATTAATTACAGACCTATCCCGAACAGGTGATTTAAAATCGTCTCAAGAAATCCTAATTACGACGGTTGCCCGTGCGCGAAATACAGAGATGACGTACCGATATGAGGGGGACCATACCGTACTCACTTCCGTCGGGAAGGATCCGCTTTTACTGGAACCTGTAAAAGTACGTATTCAAATAAAAAATCGTGATCGATACGAAGTTACTGTACTCGATCACGATGGTAGACCGACGACGCAAAAAGTGCCGGTCGATAGCGATACGTTCGAACTGGATGGGGAGAAATACAGAACTTTGTATTACTTGGTCACCCGAAAAAAGGATTGAAATTTAATCTTTGATGTAATTCTTCTGTTTCAAAATCCGGGTAACGATCTTTAAATCGTGATCGGAGTTGAATATGTTATAAGGCAAATACAAGAACTGTCCTCTTGAAATCACCATCACAAACCCATCTTTCTCCTTATATACACTTTTGATCTGCTCCCATTTCATCACCCCACCTTCTTTTTGGTTGATTTTCATTATAATCTGACGGGGATCGATTTCGTATTGATAGCGTTCGAACATGGGTTTGTACTGCTCCAACTGTGTGATTCCCACGAATTGAATTACCCAAAATAAAACGTAAAGCAATACCCCGATCACAATCATTACGTAAATCCAAATGTTGGGGTAGGTTCCTGTTACGTTGAGAATGATATTTCCGATGATTAATGCCACGGGAATTAACGCCCATTTTAATTGTTCCTTCACCAGGTGCTTGAGTGCCAAGCGTGTGTACTTCTTCGTCGGTAATGCGTATTTTTTAGTACGAACTGCCGTTGGATTCGTTGGAATTTGATAAATGGGCTGATGTTTGTTAACTGGTACTTTAGCCATTGTTTCTATAAAAATAATGCAATTTGTCCATCACAATCTTCGATTTATGGGTTAGGTCAGTAACTGAATCGAAGGTTTCCGACAAAGTTAGAAAATAAAGGCCGATTCTTTAGAAAATCGCTTAATTTGTGGTAGCGATTTTAATCTGCCCGACACCTTGACAAGGTTTATTCATTGCTTTTTTTATTTATGAATTTTTTGTTTCCTGCTTTTCTCTGGGGGTTGTTAGTGGTTCTGATACCATTGGCAATTCATTTATTCAATTTTAGAAGGACGAAAAGGGTATTGTTCACCAATGTATCCTTCCTTAAAGAAATTGAAACTGAAAAAAGCTCATTTCGAAAGCTGAAACAGTGGTTAATTCTATTCAGTCGCATGATGGCACTCGCCTGTTTGGCTATAGCATTTGCTCAACCCTATTTGCGTGAGGATGGACAGGTAGGAGGGTATCAGCATGCCATGAGCTTTTATTTAGACAATTCTTTGAGCATGCAGAATGAAGCCAATAGTAAGCGCTTTATTGATAGGGCTAGGTCGACACTCGATGAACTGATGACATTTTATCCAAATTTGACTTCCCTGCAACTCGTAACTAATGATTTTTCGCCTGGAGAAAGGAATATGCTTACGGCTGGTCAGTTCCAAGATCGATTAGCCAGTACCGATCTCACGCCCAAATTCAGAACCCTGGAGGAAGTTTATCGACGGCAGGTACGGCTGTTGGAGTCGGTGAATACCAATCAGCCCAAAGAATTGTTTTGGATCAGTGATTTTCAAAAAAGTACATCAGGTAATTTATCGTCGTTGGCTATCGATTCTGCCTATCAAGTGAATTTGATACCGATTCAAAGTGGATTAGTCCGAAACGTCTACATTGATTCTGTTTGGCTCCATACGCCATTCCTAAGAGAGCAACAAAAAAATGTGCTGTATGTTAAATTGACCAATTCAGGCAACGAGCCTATCGAAAACTTACCCGTACGACTGTTTTTAAATGAGACCCAAGTTTCAGCAACCTCCATTGATATCCCTGCTGCAGGTTCTGAGCAGACATCTTTTGATTTCAATATCAATGAGCAGGGTTTTATAAAAGGTATGGTAAGTTTTGACGACTTCCCTGTGACCTTTGACAACCGGTATTTTTTCGTTTTAAATCCATCCCCGTTAATCAGCATTTTACACTTACATGACGGGGGGCTCCTGCCGGGCGATCCGGTTGCCCGCGTTTATCGAAATGATAGTCTGTTCCGAATCGAAAACGTTTCGGTAACCAATATTGATGTTGGGCGCATCGCAACGGCCAATTTGGTGATTCTAAACGAAATACATCGATTAGCGCCTACTCTGATCCAAAATCTTCAAGACTTTGTCCGCCAAGGGGGGAGTTTATTGGTGATTCCACCGACGACTCCCGATCTCGAGGTCTATCGGTCCTTGTTGGAGCCTTTGGGGGTATTGGGGCTTCGGGGCTGGACCGGTGAAGCCATTCCTTTACAAGCTCCCGATGTTTCCATACCCTTTTTTAGAGATGTTTTCGAAGCTACATTGCATACAGAAGGTCAAATAAATATGCCATCCGCAACCAAGGTTTGGCAATGGTCGCAAGCGGGCAGCACTTTGTTGAATTTACGAAATAATCAGCCCTATTTATCACAGCTCAGGGTGACTGACGGATCACTTTACCTCTTAGGTTCACCTTTGGATGCGGTAGCCGGTAATTTTTCCCAACACGCATTATTTGTTCCCGTAATGTATAAAATAGCGGCTCTAAGTGTTCGTCCAACGGCGCTTTCCCATTCCTACGAAGATCCGATCGTTGAGCTTACCGTGGACGCCCCTAGACCGAATTCTGTGTTTAAATTGAGAAACGGTGAAGTGGAAATTATTCCGATACAGCGGTTGACCGGAAAGCATTTGGTTGTAGAGCTTTCACAAAGTCATGAACGCGTTGGAGAAAGCCTCGAACCCGGTTATTTTGAGTTGTTAAATAATGATAAATTAATAGATTTGCTCGCTTTTAATTCGGGAAAAAAAGAGTCACAAATGACATTTTATACGCCGGTTGAGCTCCGTGAAATTTTCGCAAGTCGAGAAAATGTCAAAATTTTCGATGAAATTGAAGGCAGTGAATTAAGAAGTAAACTTGAACAACAGGCATCAGGAACGCGTCTATGGAAATATTTCTTGTATGCAGCTTTGTTCTTCTTACTGATAGAAATATTGTTAATACGTTTGATGAAGGATTGATAGGTGGGTGTAAGGGAAACAAAATTTCAGGATTAAATCAAATTAGTAAAGCATGTCCGCAAAAAAGGAAAAAAACATCGAATTTTTGTATCGGTATCTAAACAATGCGTCACCCACCGGATTTGAGGTGACCGGTCAACAAATATGGTTGGATTATGTGCGACCCTATGCTGACGACTATATCATAGATACCTACGGTTCGGCCGTTGCTGTCTTGAATCCCGGTAAAGATTATAAAGTCGTCATTGAAGCTCATTCGGACGAGATTTCATGGTTTGTCAATTATATTTCTGACGACGGCTACATTTATGTACGACGAAATGGGGGTTCTGACGCAGCGATTGCTCCTTCTATGCGGGTAAATCTCCATACCCAAAAAGGCCCGGTAATGGGTGTGTTTGGATGGCCTGCCATTCATGTTCGCGACATAAGTAAGGATCAGGTTCCCAAAGTCCATGAACTTTTCATCGATGTGGGTGCCTCTAAAAAAGAGGAGGTATTAGAAATGGGTATTCATGTGGGCACAGTCGTAACGTTTGCTGACGGACTCACCGAACTGAATGATCGTTACTACGTCGGACGGGCTTTGGATAATCGGGTGGGGGGTTACATGATAGCAGAGGTAGCTCGGCGATTAAAGGAAGAAAAAAAGCAGCTTCCTTTTACACTTTATGTAGTAAATGCTGTACAGGAGGAGATAGGTCTACGGGGGGCTGAAATGATCGTTCGTCGTTTAAAACCAGACCTAGCGATCATCACGGACGTAACCCACGATACCCAATCACCGATGTATAATAAGAAGGAGCAAGGTGATCTCAAATGCGGTGGGGGACCGGTGATTTGCTATGGTCCCGCTGTGCAAAATAACGTGCGGGACATGTTGATAGAAGTTGCTGAAAAAAATCAGCTTGCCTATCAACGGCAAGCGGTAAGTCGGTCGACCGGAACCGATACCGACGCATTTGCTTATGCCACGGAGGGAGTTGCATCGGCCCTTATTTCTTTACCGTTAAAATATATGCATACCACGGTAGAAATGGTTCATAAAGAAGATGTAGCCAATGTAATCAATTTGATTTACCATGCGCTCCTTCATTTGAATGGGAATGAAGATTTTAGGTATATAAAGTAAGCGGCTAGTGTCCTGACTCGTTCATTAGCAAATTTTACCCGGTTAATGCGATGGGGCTGTTATCAGATCCAATGGGAAACAAATTTATAAACGGGGAGCCGCCGCAAAGGATCGTTTCCCTGTGCCCTCCGATTACGGAATTACTTTTTGATATCGGATTGAAAGGCCGGGTAGTAGGCGTTTCGAGTCAGTGCCGTTTCCCGGAGGTACGGGTTCGGGAAATCAAATCGATGGGAGCAGTGCGACGTCCTGACATAAAAGCGATTATGGACGCAGCCCCCGATTTTGTCGTGTTAGATACGCGGGAGACAGATGATGCCGTAGTGACTTTGTTAAAAGAAGAGTTTTCGGTTTGGGACTCAAGCCCAAGAACTGTACTTGAGGCTATTGTTGAAATAAAGTCACTTGGGAAACTGATGGATAAAGAGGCGAATGCCAATTGGATAGCCGGTAAGGTAGAAACCCGTTTTGCCGAGTTTCAGGCAAGCTTTGAAAAACCAGTTGAGCCCATAAATGCCGTTTTATTGGCCGGTTATAAACCTTGGTCAGCGATTGGAGGAGAAACCATTGCGACGGAACTACTGAGTTATATTGGGGTGGATAATTTGTGGGGAAGCCAAAAGGGAATCTTTTCGATTGAGGCAAAAAAAATACCCGGTGGGCCTTCCACACGTTTACTGTTAGCAGGAGGGCCTCACCATTTCCATAAACGACATATTCCGGTCGTAGAGCGGAAATACCCAGGTAGGAATGTCATACTCGTCAGAGAAGATTTACTTACTTGGCACGGAAGCAGGTTATTGAGGACACCTGAATACCTAAGCAATTTATTTTTGGAACTTCAACCCTAAATCATTCGTTTTCTCGTTGCTCACCTTAGAAGCCGGAACCCTGGTTAATGGCATACTATTCCAACGATTTCCATAGGTTCGGGGCATTATTCCAGCAATCGTAAGGGCATTCACGAATTTTTTGTTTTATTGCCATGTTGTAAAGTCTATTAGACGATCATTCGAAAAGTGTGTACGTATACTTTAGATAGAATTTAGTAGTTTAAAAATGAGTAAAAAGGATATAAAAAATGGTGAAGCCATGGACGTTTCTCTGTTAAACGTGGCTAATCCGGAAGATGAACAGCGAATTAGAAGGGCGTTCGCAGATCGAAATTGGAGTGAGATCAAAAGTTCTGATTCATGGGTTGTATTCCGGGTGATGGCTGAATTTGTTGAAGGATTTGAGAAATTGGCAAAAATAGGGCCTTGTGTGAGTATTTTCGGATCTGCTCGGACAAATCCCGACCATAAATATTATAAAATGGCCGAAGAAATTGCCGCCAAACTC
>JBAYRB010000067.1:0-9103 GCA_041676905.1 Spirosomataceae bacterium | reverse complement strand
CTTAGGAACATTAGCTTGAGCGGCATCCGTTACTTTAAAGTCAATTTTAGGGACCTGCCCAAATGCTCTTACAAGATTGAAATAAGCATAAGCACGCATGAATTTTGCTTCAGCCCGATTGATTAAGGTGGCTTCGTCGGTGGCTTGTACCGAGTCGATATCAGCGATCACCGCATTGGCAGCAATGATGAGGGCATAATGACCCGACCAGTAACCGTTAAGCAACCACTCATCCTTTGTATATTCGAAATTATCGTAGAAGTTCTCTTGTGCAACACCATCGGTTGTCGAACTCCCTTTATCGGCGTCGTCAGAGCGGAAATTATGGATAGCAATATAAGGCATAGCCGATACTTCAAAGGCTCTCATTTTTGCATATACACCGAATATCTGGCTCTCGAAAGAGCCTGCTGGTATGTCTTCCTCAGTATAGCGACCCAGCGGTTTTAGATCGAGATAGTCGCTGCAAGCACTCAGGAGCAAGCCGATAGCAACTATGGTTGGAAACAAATATCCCTT
The DNA here is from genome assembly GCA_041676905.1 of Spirosomataceae bacterium. GTDB lineage: Bacteria > Bacteroidota > Bacteroidia > Cytophagales > Spirosomataceae > Ravibacter. Next base: position 8,584 of record JBAYRB010000067.1, on the reverse strand, counting down.
TATCGTTTTCATAGGATTAAACCTGTTTTAGATTTCTAGAAATTGAAATTAAGTCCGAAAGTAAATATCCTGGGAAGAGGATAAGTGCCGTTGTCGACACCGAAGGCAGTGGATGAACCCCCAATTTCCGGCGTAAACCCGGATGCGTAGGTGAATGTTTTTAGGTTCTGCACATTCAGATACAGTCGTAGACTTTTCAATTTGATTTTTTCCAGTAGGTCGTTACTGAAATTGTAGCCGATTTGAATATTTCTAATCCGGAAAAAGCTACCGTCTTCAATCCAGTAGGAAGAGTTTTGGTAATTATTCGATCGGCCGGTATGGAGTATGGGCTCCCAATTTGATGTACCTACCCCGTGCCAACGATTCATGCGGCTGGTTAAGTAATTAAATTGGGCAAAGGCGCTTTTATTCCATTGCCGAAATATTTCGTTTCCGTAAACTCCCATTCCATCCACACTTAAATCAAAACCCTTGTAACTCACATTGGCTGAAATGCCGTAACTAAAGTCGGGTGTTGGATTACCGATCATCGTGCGATCGGCTTCGGTGATGAATCCATCGCCATCAATATCCGCATATTTGAGGTCTCCTGGATAAACTTCACCTATTGAACTAGCAGGAGATACAATAAACTCAGCTTCAGTTTGATAGACTCCGATCGCCTTATATCCCCAGAAATAACCGATGGGATACCCTTCCGTGGTTCGAGAGGCTCCGTTTATGATTTGATAGCCGGTGGTCGATAGTTTCCTGACCTTATTGTTAAAGGTCGTAAAGTTTCCTGAAATCCCATAACTCAACCCATTGGGAAGGGATTCGTTCCATACCGCAGAAAGCTCAATACCTTTATTGGCCACTTCTCCAAGATTACTCAGCCCCGGTGTAGTTCCGGCGATTCCGGGTACGATTACCAAGATATCTTTGGTGAGCTTATCGTAGTAATTGAATTCAAAAGTGAGGCGGTTTTTAAATGTATTCAATTCAATACCAACCTCTTTTGCGTGTACGGTTTCCCAATGAAGGTTGGGGTCGGCAATGTATTCGTTTTGTAGAGCTGCAACAATATTATCCCCAAATACGCCAGAGTTAGCAGCGGTAAGGGTGGGGTAGGCAGGGTAACGATAACGATCATCAATATTTTGATTTCCTAATACCCCCCAGGAAGCTTTTAATTTTAGATAGTCAATAAAGCTTTGATTTTTAAAGAAGCTTTCTTCACTGATCACCCAGCCCAGACCAACCGCTCCGAAATTTTGCCACCTTCCCGCTCCCAAGAATGCTGAACTTCCATCGCGTCGAAACGAGGCGTTGACCAAATAACGACCCTCATAATTGTAGAGACCGCGTGCCAGGTAACTTAATGTGGCGTTTTCCCAGGCCGAGCCACTACCCAACCTGGTGGAGGGATCTCCCACGTTATCTACATACCAAAATCTGGGATTGTTGGGAATAGGGAAGCTACTTCCCTGGTTAATGGATGCAGTCGTACCTTCATAACCCGTGGAGTAACTGGTGAAACCACCCATTAAAGTCAGATTATGCTTGTCGAATGACTTATTATACGTCAATAAATAATCTTGCTGCAGTTTAGGATAAATATTTTGAGTTTGGGAAACGGAGGTTCGTTCTCTTAAAGTTTGGACCTTGTCCTCTCCGTCAATTTCAGGGTTATAAACTGCTAGTAACGGTTGGTAAGAGCGAGAGGTATTGACTCCATAATCGGCGTAAAGTTGGGCCCGGAACGTCAGATCATTGAAGAGTTTCAGTTCGCCAAAAATGCTTCCCACCGCTCGGTATTCTCGTCGGACGGCCGTGCCTTTTTCGAGTTCCACTGAAACGAGTGGATTGTAGACTTGCGCCCGTTGGAAATCGGGGAGGGTATGGTATAACCCGGTGGATTCTTCTTTGATTGGTGCGATGGGTGCTGCTACGATGGCCGCACCTACCCCCTTTTCGACAGGTAACTCAGCTCGATAACCGTTTAAGGTGAAACCGAATTTGAGATTCTTATTCACCTGTAATTCATCATTGATGTTAAGCGTAAGTTTGTTGTATTTTTCATGTTTAATCAGTCCCTCTTCTGTGACGGTTCCTATTCCCATATAAAAACGGTTTTTCTCTGTTGCTCCAGTGATACTCACGTTATTGTAATTGAGAAAAGCCTTTTGGAAAATCTGGTCTTGCCAGTCGGTATCGGCGGTCCAATAGGTATAATCGAATGGTGCACTGTTTTGGTTGGCTAATTGCTCATCATACAATTCCTTGAACTGGGCTCCGTTGGTTAGTGCAATACGGTCTGAGACTTCCTTAAAACCAACGGTAGAATTAAAGTTCACCCGCAATTGGCCTGCTTTAGCCTGTTTCGTAGTTATGGCGATGGCACCATTCGCTCCTCTTACCCCGAAAATGGCCAGGGAAGAAGGGTCTTTCAAGATTTCTACCGATTCAATATCTGCGGGGTTTACGAAATTGATGTTATCGTTGATAATACCGTCGACGATATAGATCGGTTTTACTCCGTTAATCGTATTTGTACCTCGGATTCGAACATCGGGTTCAGCTCCAGGACGCCCCGAATTGACGACTGAAAGCCCGGCTACCCTTCCTTGCAGCGAATTGACCAGGTTGGGCGAAGGTTTGTCCGCCAGATCACCCCCTTTGATCGTAACAATAGATCCAGTTAAGTCTCTTTTACTAGCAGTTCCATAGCCAATGACGACTACTTCGCCCAGTGTGCGGGTGTCTTCTTCCAGACTCACATTGATCGTCGTCTGGTTGCCCACCGTTATTTCCTGGCTAACCATCCCCACCATCGAGAAAATCAAGACGGATTCAGGGTTGGGGACTGTAATGGAATAATCTCCCAAAATGTCCGTAGCAGTACCTACGGTGCTGCCCTTGAGCATGACATTCACACCGGGCAGTTCGGAGCCGTCAGCCTGTGCAGTGACCTTTCCTGACACCCGGATCTCCTGCGCCCATGCTACATTGAAAGCAAGAGCCAGTAGAATAATTAAGCTATATAATGGTTTCATACGATAGGGTGTTATATGAACGAATTTGGAATTTATTGGTAATTAGTTGTACCCTAAAATTACCCGTAAGTTCACCCCTGCCCAAAAATGGGACTACATCACCACTACATCAAATGGTAAAATGCAATTTAAAACCCTACTAACGAGGAAATTCAATGGGAAAGTACAAATAGAGGTTATACCTCCATCATGTAGCTGTTAAGATTAACTGATTCGTCAAGTCCTAATTTTTTGCGCAGGCGGTAACGTTTAATTTCAACGCCCCGCACTGAAATTCCCAAGACTGGGGCAATTTCTTTACTGGAAAGATTCATTCGCAGAGCAGCAGCTAAGCGAAGTTCACTAGGGGTGATATCAGGATGGCGCAATTTTAACCGCTTAAAAAACTCTTCATGGACGTCGTCGAAGTTGTCTTCAAACAACGTCCAGTCTTCTTTCCCCGTAAGGTTGCGGTTTATGCTGTCAAGTAGTTTTTGGTAATGTACATTAGGTAATTGCTGACCCAGGTCGTTTTTTACCTGAACTAATTCATTTTTAATACTTTCCAGGATTTCGTTTTTACGTATAACGTTGATGGCTATATTACTGAGCTGTTGACTTTTTAAATTGATTTCGGAAGCCAATTTTTCATTTTGAAGTTCAATGATTCTTTTTTGATTTTCGAGCTCACGTTGTTTAAGTTCTTTCTCGTGCTCCCGTATAAGCTGCTCCCGTTGGCGGAGTAGGCGGTTTTCTTGCCAATAGTAAAGGCTCAACAGAATCAAACCACCTATTAATAAAATGGTTATACGGGCCCAGTTCGATTCGTGCCAAAAAGGCAAGATTTTGAATTTGTAGTGCAAAACCTGGCTATTATAAGAATTCCTTAACTCGAAATGGTAGGTGCCCGGCGGAAGATTGGTGAAAATTGCGCTCCTACGTGCTGACCAGTCTGACCATTCTTCTGTAGCACCGATAAGTCGATAAGAAAACTGAATGCTTTCGCCAAAAACCGGCATGACAAAATCAAGCTGAAGGGAGCGCGACTCAGCCGGTATTGTGACCGAATTTTTCGTAGAAAATAACCGTGAAGGGTCATACAAATCCGACACATTTCTTAATACAGGCCTGATCGATTCGTTTGGATGGGTCGGTCGCTCTCGGTCATACACAAAATAGCCGTTATGTGTACAAAAGAAATAGTATCGATCACCGATAGGTATGACGGCTTCATGATTGCGAATCAATACCACCGGAATGGTGATTTGGTTGCCCGAAGCCGTTCTTAAAATGACGTGGTCCGGAAAAATTCGGAAGAAGTCTCCATTCATTCCTGGTCGAATTTTTGATTTCAATTCCGAAATCGAGTTGAAACCTTTGGTCAACTCAAGACGATCCTCTCGGTCAGGTGTGTAAAAACGGTTTTCAGATTGAATGAGAATAGATCCGTTCCAATTGATAACTTCAATGTTATAGGCTTCACCAAGTTCGTACGGGTTTTTAATTTTTTCCCAGATTAAGGCTCGGCTCGCATCGTCGCTAAGGGTGGCTTTATACAATCCTTTGTAAGCGTGGGCGAGCCAAAGTGTTCCATTTTCCGCTCGTGCTATGAATTTAATGGGTACGGGAGGAACCCCATCCACACTATGGCTAAAATACCACTTCCCGGATTTAGTACGGCGGTAAACGGACAATCCCGTATAGGTGCCTTGTAAGAGGATGGTGTCGTTGCCAGTTTCTAGGAGTTGGGTGATCCAACCGCCATGGATATTCGATAGCTTTTCAAACCCGTTGTCTGTTATTCGGAAGGTCCCTTCACTGTGTCCGCAAAGCAGTTGATCCTGATATACTTTTAACTCCCAAACATGGCCTTCTAGCCCTAAAATGGGTTTAAATGCTTCATCTGACGGCCAGGGTTTCCAAAAGACGCCACGATTGGTGCCGGCATACAATTTGTCACGCCATAGAGCCACAGAATAGGTCGATTCCAAGGGGAATTCATCACTTTTATATTGAGAAACCGGCGAAGACAAGGGTATCAAATCGATGCCTTTATCAAGGGCAACCCACAAGTTTTGTTGTTTGTCCTGATGAAACCCGAGTACCGAATTATTTTGAAGCCCGTTTGGTTTGTGAAAGTGTTGGTGTATTTCACCTTCTGGGGAAAGAACGTAAACACCTGAAAGCTGTGTACCGATCGCATAATTACCGTCGTTGAGTAGCAGGGCTTTATTAATGAGGTCATTCCGAAAAGTGGCGGCATTATTGGGGCTCCAATTTCGAATTTTCCCCGAATTCCATAAAAAGACACCATCCTTTTGCGTCACAATCATCAGCTCGTCGTTTCCATAGGGTAGCAGCGCAGAGACACTCGTACCGGTTAGTGCTTCGGTGCCAGGTAATAGATGGAAGTCACCCTCTTTCATTTCATAGATTTCTCGGTTAATAAACTGAAGGAGCAATCTTCCATTTACTTCATACAGAAACATGAAATTTTCCGGTGCCTTTATTTCAATGATTTCGGGGTTTCCTTCTATTGACCAGGTTACCTGGTAAATACTTGAAAATGATTGAAAGTAGATGGCGTCCGATGTTTTGAGGATATGCCAGATCTCTTCGGTTTCCGCTGAGGGGATATCGCACTGCGCTCGCAAGGAGTGATAATGCAATAGAGCGTCGGTTTTTTCCCAATAACCGAATTCCCCATAACCACCTACATATACGCGGTTTCCCTCACAAAATACACTCCTCACCGGCTGACCATTCGGTAAGGGATATAGTTTCCAGTTCGCACCATCGTATTCAAGTAGGCCATCGGAGTTTCCAACATAAATAAACCCCTCCGGACTTTGCCCGATGGACCAGTTTTGTTGTTGGGCTTGGTAGTCGATGTGGGTGAAATTCCAAATGGGGAGGCTTTCTTGTGCCCAAAGGCTCTGCGAAAGCATCGAACAAATCATTAAGAGATAATAAGGATACTTCAAACCCATTCTTCATTGGCTTTAGCTTCCCTAGCAAGTTAAGAAAAGTATGCATTGGGTACATGCCCATCGATTTCGGAAATCCCCATAAAAGTCCTATGCATCTGAAATTGAATGGGGGAAATGAATCCGAATAAGGGTGGATAGGAACCCATCGACCAATTTTTCAACTTTTTAATCTATGCTTAGGGTGGTACAATTGAGCTGAGAACAGGGTAGGTGTAGCGGATGAACGAGTGAGAACTGCCTGAAATTTAAGCCACAAGCAAATCTAGAGCCTTGTTTCTTTTTCAGATAACGAATGTAAAGTTCAAGCACACGTGTAGGTATTCTTTTTTGTTCTACGGTTTTTTTACCTCACTTTTGTAAAAAAAAATACCTACGAAAACTTCATGCTTGCTACCAAAATAGGGATTCTGGGCGGAGGGCAACTCGGATTGATGCTGATTCAGGCTTCGATCGACTGGAACTTGGAAATCAGTGTTTTGGATGGAGACGCCAATGCACCTTGCCGACAAGTTACCCCTCGATTTGTTCACGGCTCCATTCAAGATTATCAGACCGTCTATGATTTCGGTAAGGATTTGGATCTGATAACGGTTGAGATTGAAAAAGTCAACATTGAAGCGCTGGAAGCCTTGGAAAAAGAGGGTAAGAAAGTTTACCCACAACCTTCGATTCTCCGAATCATCCAGGACAAGCGACTTCAAAAACAATTTTATCAGGATCATGGGATCCCTACGGCTCCGTTCGTTTTAACAGACAGCAAGGAGGATGTACGTGCTAATCCTGATTTCCTACCGGGTTTCCATAAATTAGGTCGTGATGGTTATGACGGTCAGGGCGTTCGAAAAATTGAGAAAGCAGATGCCTGGGAAGATGCTTTTGAGCAACCGGGCGTTTTAGAGAAGGCGATACCTTTTGAAAAAGAATTAGCGGTAATTGTAGGACGAAGACCGGGTGGAGATTACAAAGCTTTTCCGGTTGTGGAGATGGTGTTCCATCCTGAAAAGCATTTGGTGGAATACTTATTTTCCCCAGCCGCTGTTACGAAAGAGGTGGAGGAGAAGGCAATACAAACGGCATTGACAGTTGCCGAGAAATTCAACATCGTAGGTCTACTAGCTGTGGAGATGTTTCTTACGCAAGAGGGTGAAATATTGGTGAATGAAGTAGCGCCTCGTCCCCATAACAGCGGGCACCATACGATCAAGGCTAATGTGACGTCTCAATATGAGCAGCACTGGCGGGCTATATTAGATTTGCCGCTAGGAGATACTGCCGCTTATAGGGCAGCCGCCATGATCAACTTATTAGGAGAAGAAGGGCATGCGGGTCCTGCTCGCTACGAGGGAATAGAGTTGCTACTCGCTCAAAAAGAAGTCTTTCCGTTCCTTTATGGAAAGAAAATTACCCGACCTTACCGTAAAATGGGCCATGTTACTGTCCTTGGTTCTGACCTGGATGAACTAAGAGAAAAAGCGCTTTTTGTAAAAGAAAAATTAAAAGTTGTAACTTAAAAACGATAATATTACAGAAACAACTAACGATGGCAATGGTTGGGATTATAATGGGCAGTCTCAGTGATTTGAGGGTAATGAAGGAAGCAGGAGACGTCTTACATGAGTTGGGTGTAACCTATGAAATAGAAATCGTATCGGCGCATCGCACGCCGGAACGCATGCTGGAATATGCGAAAACAGCCCGCGAAAGGGGGATTAAAGTGATTATTGCCGGTGCTGGCGGAGCCGCTCACCTTCCGGGTATGGTAGCCTCTCTGACTACGTTGCCGGTTATCGGAGTACCCGTTTTGTCGAGTAATTCTATCGACGGTTGGGATTCAGTTTTGTCCATTTTGCAGATGCCCAGTGGGGTTCCGGTGGCAACGGTTGCGTTGAACGGCGGTAAAAATGCAGGTATTTTAGCTGCACAGATAATGGGAACCCACCATTCGGACGTTTATAATAAACTGGAAGATTATAAACAATCACTCCGGGATAAGGTTGTTGAGATGAACAGTGAATTGAAAAAAACCATTTAATTGCAATGGTTTGATGACATTTTCATTAAGGATAAAAATTGATTATGGAAGAAAGACCTCATAAAAAGCGAAATGTAAGGCCGGTAGAGAAGTCCAGACTACCGGTAGTCACTCTTTTCGTTTTGTCCGCTTTGGTAATTGCACTTTTATATGTAGGCTATGACTATCTGACCGATGATCCAGGCGACATAACCGAAGTAGCCAATACCGATCCGGACGGGGAAGTAGTTTCATTGGATGTTTATAATGAACCCTCTCAAGTAGACGCCAGCAATTCCGGAACCGTACCCGTTCCCGGTGGAAAGAGCCCTGAAACCAAGGCGCCGGCAAAGGTAGAGGAGAAGAAAGTCGAAGCGAAAAATGAAACTAAAACTACTTCCGAAGGTGAGGTTTACACGCATACCGTAGCATCGGGGGAAACGCTTTCTAGCATTGCCACCCGCTACAATAATACAGTAGAAACGATTAAAAGTTTAAATCCTTCCCTCAAATCGAGCAATACGGTCAAAGTGGGGCAGAAAGTGAAAGTGAAAGTTAAAGCTATT
>JBAYRB010000066.1:0-9108 GCA_041676905.1 Spirosomataceae bacterium | reverse complement strand
CTTTCGGTATTTTGCCGAAGTGTGAAACACGGAATACCCAGATAGGTAGTTTCTTCTTGGACACCACCCGAGTCTGTTATTACCAATTTGGCATTCTTCATGAGTTTTACAAAATCAAAATAACCTAGAGGCTCTGCGAGTATAACCTTGGGATGGGTCGTTAAGAGCGGTAGTAAACCGAATTTTTTCAAGTTATTTTGAGTTCGGGGATGGACTGGGAAAATGACGTTTAGATGATCGGCCGTTTTAAGAATTATTTGTGTGAGTTGGAGTAAACGACCCCGGTAGTCAACATTGGCCGGACGGTGAACGGTAACGAGCGCATACTGTTGAGGGTTTAGGTTGTATCGACTCAGAATACGACTTTGATCAATGTTGTTTTTATGTCGTACCAGCGTATCGATCATTACGTTGCCAACCCAATGAATTTTAGGGGTTGGGATGCCTTCGTGTTTAAGGTTCACGATTCCTGAATATTCGCTCACAAAATGCATGTTCGCAATGGCATCAGTCATTATTCTGTTCAACTCCTCGGGCATGGTACGATCAAAACTCCTAAGTCCAGCCTCTACATGGGCTACGGGCACTTGGGTTTGGGCAGCTGCCAGAGCACAGGCTAGGGTAGAAGTAACATCCCCTACCACCACGACCTGATTCGGATTTTCATGTAAGAGAATCCTCTCAAATGCCAACATAATGGAAGCCGTTAGTTGGGTTGGGGGACCTTGATTAATACCCAAGGTATAGTCGGGTAGTGGTAATCCAAGTTGCCTAATAAAGATATCCGACATTTTGGGAGCATGGTGTTGACCCGTATGGACGATTTTGGACCTGACATGAGGGTAGCGGCAAAAGGCATGATGTAGTGGAGCCACTTTGATAAAATTAGGGCGGGCACCGACGACGGTAAGGATTTTCATCTTTGAGCAAGTTCTAAAAAAGTATAGTATTCAATCGCGATCGGATGACAACTTCAGGTGAAATTTCCGATTTGGTAAGATACCAAAGAAAGCACCTTAAAGCAAAAAGTCCAACATAAACTACCAGCCGTTGGATGTAGGCCAATGTGTCAATGTTGGACTTTTGCAAGGTACTCCAGTCGAACCCTCGTGGGGCATAACTAAGCGACTGTTTCTCTATTATCTATTTTAAGCTGCTTTTTGCGGCTCTTATATCCTTGTAAAGGCGTGTAATTATTGCTGGGGGTAGGGTAGTACCCTCGTCCGTCGTAAGGTCTTTTAGCCGGGTGAGTCCGACATTCTTCGGAGCAGGCTCCTTCGAGTTTTTCGCTACAGGTGACACAAATTGGGACGTGTCTGTTGCACTCGGCATTGGCGCAATTGACCATTCGGGCACAGGTAATACCGCAGACGTAGCACTTTGATATCAATTTGGGATTTACCTGGTTGACGTCTACCGCCACCCGGTTATCGAAAACGTAACATTTTCCTTCGAAGTCTTCCCCGCCTGCTTCTAGACCGTAACGGATGATGCCGCCGTGCAGTTGGTAAACATCCTGAAAGCCTTTTTCAAGCAAGTAGGCACTTGCTTTTTCACATTTGATTCCCCCTGTACAATAGGTGATAATCTTTTTATTTTTCAGATGTGCGATCTCATCGACATGTTCCGGCAGTTCGCGTAGGTTCTCCATATCGAAGGTAATGGCACCTTTAAATTTACCCAGCTTATGCTCGTAATTCGATCGCATGTCGACCAACACCACATCCGGGTCATTGAGCATTTTCTTAAACTCTTCCGGATCGAGGTGCTTTCCTGTCCGTACGGTGGGGTCAACTGGAAGATCGGAGTTTACAATTTCCTCCTTCACCCTTACATGGAGTTTGTGGAAAGCATGTGAATCGTGATGCTCTATTTTAAATTGGGTGGTTGCAAACCGCGGATCGCTGTGAATGTACTGCATATACTTTTCACAATCTTCCGCCAGACCTGAAACGGTTCCATTTAAACCTTCCTTGGAAACAATTACGCGTCCCAGCAGGTTGTTCTCCACGCAGAACAAGTGATGTTCGTCTCGGTAATCTTCAGGATTTTCGATGGAGCTGTAAATGTAATACAGCAGGACACGGTAAGCCTTATTTTCCATTTCTTTTTACCGGGTAAATACCCTCCCGGTCAGGGACATTAATTTTTCCGAATGCAAATATAAGGGATACCTAGGATAGAAGTAGGGCTGAAACTGGATGATATTAATCAGTTTGAAATTACTTTTCGTCACTGACCTTCGTAAATTCAAGTGCCAGGGAGTTAACACAATAGCGCAGGCCTGTTTCTGTCGGGCCATCGTCGAAGACATGGCCGAGGTGACCATCACAACGGGCACATACAATTTCAATACGTATCATTCCGTGGGAAGTGTCTTTCCGTTTAAGAATGCGCCCTTCGGCAACTTCGCGGTCGAAGCTAGGCCATCCACAATGAGAATCAAATTTGCTATCCGAATCAAAAAGGACATTACCACAACCGGCACATTTGTACACACCATCCTCCTTGTTCATCAGCAAGGCTCCAGTATAAGGACGCTCTGTTCCTTTTTCTCTTAATATGTAATATTGGGCGGGACTCAGGATCTTTTTCCACTCCTCCTCACTTTTTACAACTTTATGCTCGTTTTCCATATTTTCTAACGGTTGATTGTTTTGTCCACACGAGATCAGTGGTGCTAATGCCACAAACCATAGCAGGCGCCGCCAAATGTATCCCCGGGTTTTCATACAAAGCAACTTGGTAGATTGGTTCATTAAGGCTAACAAAATTTATCCTTAAAATGTTACCCGACTTTCGACTTTTATACTAAGCTCTCGATGAACCGAGGCTTTGAACGTACGATTCCCATTCCTCGATTTGCTTATTTTTAAGTACTCGGGGAAACTTGTTTTGTCCTCCCATTTTCCCTCTGCTTTCCATCCACCCATAAAATGCTTTCACGGGCAGCAGGGTTACAGTAATCTCGTCCAGCGCATGCTTTCTTTCTACGGCGTAATCGTCATTGAGTTCTTTCAGTCGATCGTCGAGTAACTGTTTGAATTTTTCCCGGTCCACGACATCGTTGGTAGCGATATACCAATGGTGGGAGAAAAGTTCTTTGGCATTCTTCTTTCCGATGACCGTGTACTCAGGGACAGAAATTTCCAGCTCTTCTGAAACCAGGTCAATGGCCTTGTTCATATTGTCAACCGAGAGATGTTCTCCGCAAAGAGAAAGAAAATGTTTGGTTCGCCCGGTGATGACAATTTCCGCCTTTCGTTTGTCTACGATTTTTACGGTATCACCAATCAGATAGCGCCACGCCCCGGAGCAGGTCGATATCAATAAGGCGTATTCCTTTCCTTCCTCCGCTTGATGCAACATATACGTTTCCGGATTTTGCATCAGGTTGCCATCAGTATCGAAATTGTTATTGTTAAAAGGAACAAACTCGAAGAAGATGTTATTGTCGAGTACCAATTGCATGCCCTTTGCTTCGGGATGAGTTTGATAAGCCAAGAACCCCTCGGAGGCTAGATAGGTTTCAATGTAGTGAATCGGGCGGCCTAGTAATTTCCGAAACCCTTTTTTATAGGGTTCGAAGGAAACACCACCATGGGCGAAGACGTGTAAATTCGGCCAAATTTCATGGATATGCTGTACCTTATAATGGTCGATGATGCGTTCTAAGAGCAACTGCAACCAGGCTGGTACCCCGACAATATACCCGATGTCCCATTTATAAGCTTCTCGGGTAATTTCGTTGAGTTTGGCTTCCCAGTCTTTTGTTTTGGCTATATCGGCGCCGGGTTTGTAATAGGGTTTAAACCAAAACGGAATTTGAGAAATTGAAATTCCACTTAAATCCCCTTCGTAGCGATGCCCGATTTGGGAGAGACTCGTACTCCCACTGAGCATCAAGAACCCTTTTTCGTACAAATCGTCGGGCAGGTCTTTGTACTGTCCAAGTGCCAATATTTGTCGAATACTGGTTCGTTGAATGGCTTTTGACATCGCTTTCGTTACCGGAATCTGTTTGCTAGATGCTTCGGAGGTCCCGGAGCTTAGGGCAAAGTATTTCACTTGACCCGGCCAGCATACATCTTCTTCGCCGGCTATTACGCGGTACCACCAGTCGCGATACATGGACGAATAGTCATATACGGGCAGCTGTTTGAAAGCCTCATAATACGACAAATCGCGACGATAGAGCGCTTTGCTCAGGATGTTTTGAAAGTTGTGGGTTTTTCCAAAAGCGGTCGTGCGCGCTTTCGAGAGTAGCCGAGCCAGTTCTTTCCTTTGAACCGGCTCAGAGTCAATCCATGGTCGATAAACCACCATGTTTCCCAATTTGACTCCAGCTTTAAGTAAGCTTCCCAGGAGCGACATTTGTCAATTCGAAAGTGTATATTAACAAATAGTATTTAGTAACTATAAGAATGATATGTTGTTAATTTAGGTCCCATCGGCTTAAGGAACTGATGGCCTTATAGGCCGTAAGATCGAAATGACAGGGTACAACCGAAATATAGCCGTTCTCCAACGCCCACTCGTCTGTACTTTCCTTTTCTGCATCCAGGTTCATAAATTCACCGGTCATCCAGAAATAATTTCTACCCTGAGGGTCGGTACGTTGTTCAAAAGATTCTCCCCATTTTGCATCGGCCTGTCTGCAAACTTTAATCCCATTTAAAGGTTTGCCGTCATAAGCCGGTATATTGACGTTGAGTGCGGTACCTGCGGGGATTCCATGGAGCATAGCTTGCTTAGTGATTTGCAGAATTGCTTCTCTTGCATGATCAAAATAGGCGTCTTCCTTAAAATCACAGAGCGAAAAACCAATGGCGGGAATGCCCTCTACGGCACCTTCGATAGCCGCTGACATCGTCCCTGAGTATAGTACGTTAATGGAGCTATTGCTTCCATGGTTGATACCACTTACCACCAAATCAATATGTCGTTCTTTCAGAACGTAATGTCGAGCCAATTTAACACAGTCGACTGGAGTTCCTGAGCATTCGTATTCATCCACATTTTCAAAAATGTCGGTCTTATATAAGCGGAGGGGCTCTCCTACGGTAATGGCGTGACCCATTCCCGACTGTGGGCTATTGGGAGCAACGACCACGACCTCCCCCAATTGGGTCATCAGTTCAACCAGCGTTTTAATTCCAAGTGAAGTAATCCCGTCATCGTTCGTGACTAGGATGAGCGGACGTTTGTTGATACTCATAGAATGCTTTACTTTAGTCGCCAAAATTAAACAATATGTTAGGATTCACAACACGTAAGGCTACTACCGCCGATATCCCTTCGATTATTGAAGTCCAAAAGCAAACCTGGTGGGTTACCTACGAACCGATTATCGGGAAAGAACAGTGTGACTACATGTTTGAAATCCAGTATGCTGAATCTTCCCTTACCCATCAAATGGAGGAAGAAGGGCATCAGTTTATACTATTACTTAGTAACGAAACGATTTGTGGTTTTGCTTCACTTTCTCGAATAAGTGATAAAGGTGCCTATAAACTTCATAAAATATATGTTACACCGCCGTATCAAGGTTCGGGTGGAGGGCGATTTTTACTGAAGGCAGCCGAAAATTTAGTGAGGGAACAGGGTGGAAGTGAATTGAAATTAAATGTAAACCGCATGAATCCAGCCCGACATTTCTATGAAAGAGCAGGGTATAACATCTTACATACAGTCGACATCCCCTTAGGAGAGTTTTGGATGAATGACTACGTTATGGGCCGGAAATTGGGGGAAATCGACCGTTCATCCTAGCCATTCACCGCATAATAAATTCGGGTTACCGTTTACTCACTACTCCTTGTGGGACGAAGGGTTTAGCTTTTACCTTTGGCCCATTAATTTACTTTTTAGCCATTTTTCTAAACCATTATGAAAAAGCTCGTAACTATTTGTGCAGTATTCAGTATGCTACTCTTGGCCGGATGTAAGAAGAACGAACCCCTTGGCGTTATGGCTTGTGGGGCTAACGCTGAGAAATTCACAGACGCAGCAGTAAGATTTAGTCAAGATCCCAACGAAGCCACTTGTGAAGCTTACAAGAAAGCTATTGTCGAATACATTAAAAGCTGTCCGACTTACTACACAGCAGTTCAAAAGCAAGAACTGGAGGAATTTGCAAATAGTCCTTGTGATTTTGAATAAGCGACTATACACACACTAAGGTAAAGCAAAAGCTACATACTGGTTTCCTTTGGCGGTGCCCAATTTCGTTCCCCCACAGGCGATGACAATGTACTGCTTGCCATTCCAACTATAGGTGGCGGGCGTTGCAAACCCACTGGCGGGAAGGGTTGTTTCCCAAAGGAGTTTACCCGTATGGCGGTTGAAAGCCCTAAACTTTCCGTCCTTGGTTGCCGCAATAAATAACAATCCGTTTGCGGTAACCAATGGACCGCCGTAGTTTTCCAATCCGGTCGTTGGGATTCCTTGCTGTTTGAGGGAATCTAGTTCACCTAAGGGTATCTTCCAAAGATATTCCCCGGTATTTAAATCGATGGCGTTAAGCGTACCCCAGGGGGGGCTTACGGCCGGTAAGCCATTTTTATCTAAGAATTTGTGATACCCAGTACTCTTGTAGGGGGTGTGGATCCGACGATTTTTGGGATTTCCCGTTACTTCTGTTTTTTCTTCGCCGAACAAAAAGTCAAGCAGCGACTTCTTTTCCACCTGCGTTAGCTGAGTAAAACCCGGCATCATACCCTTTCCCCCCGTAATGACCTGGTCCACATACGATCGGGTTAATCGTCCGGATAGGTCGGACAACGCGGGGTATCCGCTTTCGATATTGCCCGATAAATCGGCTTGATGACAGGTTGAACAATAGAGGGAATAAGTACGTTCACCCGGACTTAAATGGGATAAAACTTGTTCTTGTGGGGTGGGTACCATGGTCAGTATCCAGGGCATTTCATTGCTATTCACGTATAAAATACCGTTGTGCGGATCCGCAGCGGCTCCTCCCCATTCCGCTCCGCCATCGAATCCTGGAAAAATTAAAGAACCTTCTAAGGAAGGTGGCGCAAAATTTCTCCGGTCAATGCGTTTAAAAGTTTCCACCAACTCTACGCGATCTGGTGCGTATGGGTTAATGTCATTTTCTGTCAATAAATGTCCTTGTCTCGCAAATGGTTCGGGTTTGACCGGTATGGGTTGGGTAGGCCACACCTGTTCACCAGGTAGCCCATCGGTGGGTACTGGAACTTCCTCAATAGGGAAAAGTGGCTCTCCCGTTTCTCGATTAAATACAAATACATACCCATGCTTTGTGACCTGGGCGACGGCGTCAATGGATTTGCCCTGGTGTTTTACACGTATCAGGTTGGGAGGAGCCGGAAGGTCGCGATCCCATAAATCGTGGTGTATGGTCTGAAAATGCCATCGCTTTTTCCCCGTACGTATGTCGAGGGCAATCAAAGAGTTCGCATATAAATTTGTGCCTTTGCGATTGCCTCCATAGAAATCGTAAGAGGTTGAACCGGTAGGAATGAATACCATTCCCCTTTGGGGATCTATCGCCATGCCTGCCCAGTTATTTGCGGCTCCGTTTTCGGTATTTCTATAAGCATTTGGAGGGAAAGTCTCGTAACCTTCTTCTCCGGGATGAGGAATCGTGTGAAAGGTCCATAGAAGTTCACCACTTCGAGCATCGAAGGCTCGAATGTCCCCCGGCGCAGCATCGGTGTCTTCAGAAAGCCTTACCGATAACAATAGAATATCTTCAAAAATAGCGGGTGGGGTAGTGGCTACGGCGTATTTATGGAGCGCATTCTCCGGGAGTCCAGTACGTAGATCCAATCGGCCTTGGTCGGCAAAACTAGTGACCGGTTGACCGGTTAAGGCATCGAGTGCATAGAGATGATGACCGATACCCACATAGATGCGACGATCCGAACCGTTTTCCCAATAGGTAACGCCACGACTGACATGATTCCAATGTCGTGTGGTATCCCCAAAGGTCCATATTTCTTTGCCCGTGCCGGCATTAATGGCAAATGCTTTCACACTCGGAGTGACACCATAAAGTATACTGTCAATGATGATCGGAGAAGTTTGTATCTGACCACTATCTAAACAGGCGTAGGTCCAAGCTATTTCTAATTGGGTGACGTTTTCGGGAGAAATTTGATCCAATTCGGAGAAATGGTTCCGATCCGGACCGCCGAGATAATCCCGCCATTCGGTATAGGTTTTTTCTGATTTTTGACAACTGGAGTAAGTGAGTACCCATGCAAGAAGCAAGAAAAGTCCCATTGGAAGGGGTTGCCCAATGGTTGATAAACGCAGCAATTTTTGCTCCATTTTTTTCAATTTAAGATTTTGAAGTTTTTTGAGGTTTCATATAGAAACCAATCTTTTCCCGATATTAGGGGTATTGTTAAATAAGCATGAAATTCGATTCTTCTACTATCCCTTAAAGGACTGAATTAATGGATCAATTGCACGAAGGATTTCTTATTTCAATATCTTTAGGACCGTTCCCATTCCGGCGCATATGGCACAAAAATTTGATGAATACCTGGCTGAAAAATCATCTTTGACCAAAGAAGAATTCGAAACCCTGAAGCCTTTGCTAACTTATCGGCATTACGAGGCCGGCGAGTTTCTTTTGCTTGAAGGCGACGTATGTCGTTACCATTTTTTTGTCGAAAAAGGATTGCTCCGGTCTTATACGATCGACGAGTCGGGAAAGGAACATATCATTCAATTTGCACCCGAGAACTGGTATATCGGAGACCGGGGTAGTTATTATTTCGACGAGCCATCAACGCTAAATATCCAGGCCATTGAAGATTCGGATGTGGTGATGTTCGACCAAGGTTTTTTAGAACAAGCAATGTGTACGAGCCCAGCCTTTACGAACTTTAATGAACGTCTGCTACAAAATCACATTCGACAATTGCAAAATAGGATTAATTTGTTGTTAAGCGCCTCTGCCGAGAAACGTTATCTCAGCTTTGTTGAAACATACTATGATTTGACGATGCGTATTCCTCAGTGGATGATTGCTTCGTACCTAGGAATCACACCAGAAAGCTTGAGTCGGGTTCGAAAGGAATTGGCCAAGAGGGAGCAAAAGTTATCCTAACT
>JBAYRB010000065.1:0-9134 GCA_041676905.1 Spirosomataceae bacterium | reverse complement strand
GTATTTTCACCGAACGGAACTTTGGCAAACTCAGTTATTACCAATTATTCGGATATTAAATCGAGACGGATTGAGTACAAACTGGCCGTTTCGAGTCAAGAAGACATCAAAAAGGTAAGAGCTATTATTCTTGACCATCTGAGAAAAGACCGAAGAATTGTAGTCTCCCCCACCCCACAAGTGCTCGTTAGTGATCTATCAGCCGGCGCTGTCCAACTAATTATCCATGCCTGGGCTAAAAAAAACGACTACTCGAGTGCTTTTTATGATATCCAGGAAACACTTCGAGATAAATTGATCGAAAATCAGGTGGCGGCGCCTCCTTCCCAAAATGAAATTCGAATTATCACACCCGGCCAAACGGGATAATTTTTTCGTATGAACCCTGAACAAAATGAAGAACACGACTGGTGGCAACGCTTAAAAAAAGGAGATCAGGAAGCTTTTTCATGCCTTTTCCAAGCCTACCATAAGAACCTTTACAATTACGGCATTAAGCTAACCCCAGGCCAAATCGAATTGGTGGAAGATGCCATTCAAGATGTTTTTATTGATTTGTGGCGACTCAGAGGTGGAATCACTGATAAGGTGGGGTCTATCAGGTTTTATTTGTACCGAGTACTCCGTCGAAAAATACACCTGTCCCTACAAAAGAAGGTTGATTTGCGATTTCTGGAAGACACGGATTTAGACCGTCTTTTACAAAAGCCCTATGAAACCGAATGGGTGGATGACGAAATTCAGGGGAACCTCGTGTCTCAGCTTTCATCCGCCATTAAAAGGTTACCCCGCCGACAAAAAGAAGCCCTGACCTTGCGCTATTTCGAAGGCTTTAGTAATCCCGAAATTGCTTCTGTTATGGAAGTTAACGAAAAAACAGTTCGAAATTTGCTGCATAAAGCCCTCGCTCATTTACGCCTAAATCAGAAGGACCTTTATCGTACGTTAGAACAAGATTAGTTTTTAAGATAGCGTTTGAGTTTAGAATTTGAATTTCTAATTTCTTCCACAGCCATTTCAGCAACCGTTCGACCGCCTAACTCGTTTAAGTGGGTATTGTCCTGTAATCCATTAGGTAATTTCTGGAACTTGCCCGGAGGGATATGGAGATAGTAATTCTTCGACGCTTCCATTCCAGACTGCTCGATCAATGCCATGGTACCCAGATTTAAATCGAGGAGAGGAACCTTTTCCGAATGCGCAATGCGATATACCGTCAGCGTATAGTCCGTATGTGTATCTATTAATACCCCCGACTCATCAAAATGGCGTCGAGCAATCGAAGTTGCCAATAAGGGGTGTGCACCCCGACTACGAATTTCCTGGATATATTGACGCAATGAATTTCCAAACTCATGCCTGGGATCTGTATACCGAAGACTATCATCTTTTTTCTGATCATTATGCCCAAATTGAATGAGTACGAAATCTCCTTTTTTTAGTTGGGAGAAAATCGCATCCCAATACCCTTCTCCACGAAAACTTTTCGAACTACGCCCGCTTACGGCTTTATTTTCAAATACTAGCGTCTTTTTAAAATGGTCGCCCAAGTACATACCCCATCCTCTCAAGGGGTAATTTTCACCGCCCTGTTTTTCCGACAAAACACCCACATCATATTCCGCCATGGTTGAATCCCCAATACCATAAAGTATTCGCTGGGAACAACTTTGTATTAAAATAAAAAAACTAAGAATGCATACAGGTATAAAACGTGTCATAGAATTGGTGGAAAGAAATTGGTTTAATTGAAAAAGGTTTTCAGCTGTAAAAAATACCCGATTACCTTGATAACCCACCTACACATAGGACTATCGAGTAAGCTTTATCCTATTTCTTTAAAGACCCCTTAAATATTTTACAAAAAAAAGGGACATTTTACTATTGATTCACTCTTTCTCGATAAACATTCACCCTGCGATGTCCCATGCACAAATCTCCCTTAGCCCTTACCGATTTAATTCGGGACGATGATTTTATTACCTGGGTTCGCCGACCGACACCGGAACTCCACCTTTACTGGGCGAGGTATCTGGAAAAATTCCCGGATCAAAAGGAGACGATATTACAGGCTCGAGGCTACGTAAATCTCATTGCCGAGGATACTGGGCGAGACCTGCCCACCCTAGCACGGAGTCAGAAGATTTGGAAGAATGTAAACGATATAATGAATAGCGAAAATTCAAAAAACTAACCCTTACCTATACGATCAAATGTCGAAAAAAATCGCTCTACTCCTGTTAACCTTGATCGTAACATGGAGTTGCTTGCGTCCAACCGGACAAAATAAGAGTCATCTAACCGCTGCTGAAGGTCGAAGGGCTGAAGTGCTTTTTCTAGGGCATCAAAGCAAGCATCATGACGCATATAAATTTGCGCCCTGGCTTTCCATCAAGCTTTTTAGAAGTGGCATAAATACCACTTTTGCCCATAGCCTAGAAGCCATTACCGACGAAAATTTAGCCCGATATGACGGATTGATCATTTACGCCAATCACGAATATCTCCCCCCGGAAAAAGAGGAAGTCTTAAAGCGTTTTGTGGCTGCTGGAAAAGGGTTAATTCCCTTACATTCGGCGAGCGGATGTTTTCGAAATTCGGAGTGGTATATCCGTACCATTGGAGGTGCATTCGAATCCCATAAAACCGGCAGATTTAAAAATACCATCGTAAACAGAGAGCATCCTATTATGGCCGGTATTGGGGAGTTTGAAACCTGGGATGAGACCTATGTACACAAGCATATCAATCCCGATATTATTGTCTTAGGTGCACGAGTTGAGGGAAATCATCGGGAACCCTATACCTGGGTAAGACAAGAAGGGAAAGCCCGCATCTTTTATACAGCATACGGACATGACGAACAAACCTGGACCCACATTGAGTTTTTAAACCTGGTGCGGAATGGTGTACTTTGGGCACTTGGTGATGAAGTACAGGCTCAAATCAAAGCCTTAGAAATCCCTGACGTCGACATATATGATGCTGATACCATAGCAGCTTATACCCAACGGCATTTAGTTACCAAAATTCAACCGGCACTTCCACCCCATGAATCGGTTAAACTCACCCAAATTCCCACTGAGTTTGAAATACAACTGTTTGCTGCTGAACCCGATATCACCAACCCGATTGCCATGGCCTGGGACGAACGTGGTAGACTATGGGTGGTCGAATCGGTAGATTATCCCAATACATTTAAGGAAACGGACGGAGCCGCAAATGATCGGATCAAAATTTGTGAAGATACCGATGGCGATGGGCGTGCTGATAAGTTTACCGTATTTGCCGACAACCTCAATATTCCAACCAGTATCGTCTTTACTCGCGGTGGTGTCATTGTTTCCATGGCTCCAGACTTTCTTTTTTTGAAAGATACTGATGGCGACGATGTAGCGGACGTTCGTGAAACCATCCTTACCGGTTGGAATAAATACGATACGCATGCCGGTCCATCGAATCTGCAATATGGTTTCGACAATAAAATCTGGGGAGTAACGGGTTACTCAGGTTTTCAAGGAAAAATCGACGGCCATAAACGCCATTTCAATCAGGGGATCTATTCTTTTCGTCCGGATGGGACTGATTTCGAATTCTTAGCCAGTTCCAGCAATAATACATGGGGGCTCGGTTTCACAGAGGATAATAACATATTTCTCTCCACCGCCAACAATACCCACAGCGCCTACTTTTCAATGCCGGCTAAAAATGCACTCTGGGCTCCCTCAGGTACGTTCGGTGACGTACAACCTATTCAAAAAATTGATGGTCACTACGACGCCCATGCGCTGACACCCAATTTAAGGCAAGTCGATGTAGTAGGTGGATTTACATCGGCTGCCGGACATCATTTTTACACCGCCCGCGATTTTCCCAAAGACTATTGGAACCGGGTTGCTCTCGTTTGTGAACCCACAATTCGATTGATCCATAAGGCCATTCTCGAAAAAGACGGTGCCGGATTTAAGGAAGTCGATGGTTGGAACATGGCGGCAAGTTCGGATGAATGGTTTGGTCCCGTCCAAGCTACCGTTGGGCCTGACGGAGCCCTATGGGTAGCCGACTGGTATAATTTCATTATCCAGCACAACGTGTTTGTACCACGCCAAGCCCCTTCGGAATACGTTTTACCTTTTGTCGAACAACCCCACGGGCAAGGAAATGCTTTTATCAGTCCTCTGAGAGACATTAACCACGGTCGCATTTATCGCATTGTCCATAAGAAGGGCAAGGGTACACCCCCGCCTAAAATCGATAAAAACGATGCAAAATCATTGGTAGAAGCGCTAAAACACTCGAATATGTTTTGGAGAATGACGGCTCAACGCCTGCTCGTCGAACGTAATGACAAAACCGTTGCCAAAGATTTATACGTGCTCATCGACAATCAGGAAGTCGATGAAATTGGATTGAATAGTCCGGCGGTTCACGCATTATGGACCTTACATGGGCTTGGTTTACTGGAAAATTCCCGTTCGGAAGCCTACCAGGTAGCGGTCAACGCACTCAAACATCCGGCTGCGGGTGTCAGAAAAGCGGCGGTAATGGTACTTCCTCCTGGTGATGAAAGCTTTCAAGAAATTAAAAAAGCAGGCCTCCCACAAGATAAAGATTTAAATACTCGACTGGCTGTATTTAACACCTTAGCTACCTATGCGTCAAGCCCAATGATTGGAAAAGAACTTTATCAAGCAGCTTTGACTCCCGAAAACGCCGACGACCGATGGCTAGCAAAATCATTAACCGTCGCGGCATTGCGGCATGAACAGGGTTTTCGAGCTGCTTTGGGAACTAAATCAAATGAATTTGTCAGCGCCATCATTGAACAGATGAACCGTGAAGAATACACCATGGGTCGTCGCGTTTTTATGCCCTTTTCTCCGGAAGTCAGCTTAAAAGAAATTACGATCTCCACGACCTTAAGCCGTAATAATACTGACGAATTAGAAGGTTTTATTTTGGGGCATGGAAACCGAGAAAATGGGTACGCTCTTTTTATGGAAAACGGCCAACTCTCGTGGACGGTGCATCAACATGGTCACACCGCTACCGTATTAAGTTCCGGGTCATTACCCAATCCCATGGATGTGGTCGCTACGCTTAAAAAGGATGGAACGATGTCATTGGCAATTAACGGTCGAGTGGTGGGTTCGAACAAGGCTCATACCTACTTTACGCATCCCTTAGAGCCAGGCCTGAGAACTGGTGAAGATTACAAGGACAGAGATAAATTAGGCGACTATCCCGATGGATTCCCCTTGAAAGGAAATGTACAAAACACGCGTTTAACACTTCAGAAATCATCTACCGTAGATAGCCTACCCAATCCCACAATCCAAAATACAACTTCTCTGAATACGCTAAACCTTTCGGTTGAGATTGACAAAATGCAATACGACAAACGCTTACTCACGGCAAAGGCAGGGGAAAGAATAACATTGTTTTTTGACAATCCCGACGGAATGCCTCATAACCTATTGATCATCAAACCAGGGACACTGGAGAAGGTAGGGAACGCCGCGGATGAAATGCTTCGAGACCCTAATGCTGCCGATCGACATTATGTCCCGGATATCCCTGAGGTTCTCTTCGCAACTAAATTACTGAATACCGGTGAAAGCACAGCCCTCGAATTTACCGTGCCAGATACCCCTGGAGATTACCCTTATGTGTGCACTTTCCCCGGCCATTGGCGTGGGATGAACGGAATCCTAAGGGTAGTAAAATAAGTCAAAGCAAACTCAATCTATAAGATCATGTTAAGAACACTTTTATTCCGACTTGCCAGTTTAGCCATTTTCCTCACCCTAACTTTCATCACTTTTGCCGGGCAACCTGTAAAAAAGAAGCCCATCAAAGCACTTATGGTGGGCGGTGATGCTTCCCACGATTTCGATCGTTGGTACAAAATAGAGGACGTTAAAACACTTTCCGAAAAAGGTTTAGCTGAAGTGGTCTACACAGATGACCCATCGACCATCTTAGAACATCTACCTCAAATTGACGTACTTATATTAAGTAATAATAAGGCTATCCCCGACCCAGCGACAAGGCAAGCCATCTTCGATTTTTTGGACCAGGGAAAAGGTTTGATTTTACTTCATGCAGCCATTTGGTATAACTGGAATGATTGGCCAGAATACAATCGCCTGCTCGTAGGTGGAGGTTCACGAGGTCATGATAAATATGGCCCATTCGACGTTACCGTCATCGACAAAAAGCACCCGTTGATGAAGAAAATACCCGCTCAATTCAACTTGGCGGATGAGTTATATTATCATAAAATTGACCCAGAAGGTTCGAGTGTTAAGGTTTTGGCTACGGCTCAAATGGCTGGAAAAGCAGAAAGCTATCCGAGTATTTTTACGGTGGAACACCCTAAAGCTCGTATTGTAGGAATTGCGTTGGGGCATGATGCTGCTAGCCATGAACACCCCGCTTACCGGACCCTGCTACAAAACGCCATACAGTGGGCTGCACGTCGTTAATTGTTGAACCCAAGTAACCTAAATAAATATAGTATAATGAGCCAAAAACAAATCACTGTAGTGATCGTCGGTATGGGATTCGGTAAGGAGTTTATCCCTATATATCTCAGCCACCCCAACATCAAAGCCGTCGGAATTTGTACCCGTAATCCGCAAACACGGAACGAACTTGCAACCCGATATAACCTCGACGCTAACCTGGTTTTCGAACATTTTGAGGACATTCCCCAACGCGATGACGTTGACGCCATTCATATTGTAACTCCCGTTCCGGACCATGCTCGCATGACCCTGGCCTCACTAAACGCGAATAAACATACGGCTTGTACCATACCCATGGCCATGACGGTAGAAGATTGTGAGAAAATCGTGGAAGCCAAGCGCCGCACAGGAAAAGTATACATGATGATGGAAACCGCACTTTATACCCGCGAGTTTCTCTACGGTTTGAAACTCGCTGAAAATGGGGAGCTAGGGAGAATTCAATTCGTAAGGGGGTCGCATGTGCAAGATATGAGTATGGATGGTTGGGCAGAATACTGGAAGGGTTTTCCGCCAATGTTGAACGGAACCCATGCCATTTCGCCGTTATTACGTATCAATAATACCATTGCTGAGTCGGTGGTGTGCCATGGTTCTGGTCGGTTGTCGGATGAGTTAGCTCGTCGATATGGGTCACCCTTTGCAGTTGAAACAGCAACTATTACATTGAAAGATAGCGATGTGGTTGCGGAGGTAACCCGTTCACTCTATGATGTCGTTCGCCAGTACCGAGAAAGCTACGACGTTTACGGCACCAAGATGTCGTTCGAATGGGAACAGCTCCAGGATGAAAACCACGTAATTTTTGACGGGGGTGAAAATGCACATCGTATTGAAGTGCCCGACACGGATGATTTATTGATTGAACCACTAAAGCATTTTACCAAGCGCGAAAAGATTGATGACCCTAATCATGTTTCGTTTCTACAAGGTGCTGGGCACGGTGGTTCACATCCCCATTTGGTACAGGAGTTTGTCGCAGCCATCATCGAAGGGAGGGACTCGGCAGTCGATGCGGCTTTGGCTGCCAACTATACCTGTGCAGGTATTTGCGCCCATGAGTCTGCCATGAAAGGCGGTATTCGGGTGAAAGTTCCAAGCTTTAATGATTAAGTAACCCCGTATAAATACCCACTCCCCAAAATGCATAGCTTTTTGGGGGGTGGGTATGATTTATTCGCACACTTATTGAACTGTTTTTCCCTATGGGTTCGATTACTTTTCAACCAACAACCTCTCGGTCCATACAGACATACCTCCTTCCATGGCTTGGATAAAATACAATCCACTCGTCAAGTCACGGATATCTAATTCGAAGAGGGATGCATTTTGAGAGCTAATAGTTACGGGTATTACCCTACCTGTGAAGTCATATACGTTGATGATTGCCTTTTCCGATAAAGCGGGTATGTCGACGATCACGCGGCTTCCCCGGACCGGATTGGGATATAGCTTCCCTTTCATTGCGGCGGTATTTTCCCATTCGACCGATACAAGGGGTGAGAGTTGGAAGGTGCCGTCCCAGTCGATGGTCCGTAAACGATAGTAAACTACATTTCCTTGGTTGGGTTTAGTGGGATCATCAAAGCGATAGTCCATCCCATTACGGTTTTGGGCAACAACACTGCCAATTACTTCAAAATCTCGTCCATTATAACTGCGTTGCACTTCGAAATGAGAAACATTTTCTTCTAACGCGGTCCGCCAATGGAGTTGCGCAATCGCGGCTTCCAGCCTAGCCTCGAAGAAAGTCATTGTTACCGGAAGTGGTAAATGCCCCCCTTCGAATGCTCCGATATCGATAATGCCATCCTTGACTCGCGGGTTACCAGCGAGATCCGTATCCGTCGCTAAGTCATCAGGATAATGAATATTTTTTCCCATGTTGAGTAATAGACTTTCAGGTGATAGTCGGTAATCGCCATCGATAAAAGGGGCATCATTGTAACTGCGAGGGGCTACAAAACCCGGAAGGGTACTCGGTAATAAATTAGACGGATCCAGTAGAGCAGTATGTTGGATCAGACTGTTTTGGATGTTGGTTGAGATTAAAGCCGAAACTATATTTTCGAAATCGTATATAACACTATTCCTTATTGCATTAATGTTACTTACATCAAAAAAGATCGGACCGTTTTTATTTGAACTAATCGTAGAATTGATTATCTCCACGTTACTAAGAGCAAGATATATACCACCCGCATGCCCTACTTCCCCATCTGATACATTTCCAGCAATAAGGGTATTAAGAAGGTGTAGGTCCGCAAAAAAACTGTAAATAGCCCCTCCACGTCGGGCGATATTTCCCTGAAAAACACAATTCTTGACCCATGCTTCTACGACGAAATTTTGGAGTCCACCACCGTTTTGGGCTTCATTTTCAAAAAAGGTTATGTTATCCAATACCACAGGGTTGTCAAGAAGAATATTTTCCCCCATATAGATACCACCTCCGAAGACTTCAGCCTGATTACCTTGGATGATCAGATTTCTCAAAGTCGGACGAGCGCTGTGCACATAAATTCCCCCCCCGTATGAGCCAGTAATAAAGTAGTTCGTATCGATTGAAATTCCATCAGCATAATAGGCACGACCTCCGGTAAT